>NZ_JANIJZ010000059.1:0-420 GCF_024580675.1 Brevibacterium sp. 50QC2O2 | reverse complement strand
ACCTACTCTCCCACACACTCCCGCATGCAGTACCATCAGCGCAATCGGGCTTAGCTTCCGGGTTCGGAAAGGGACCGGGCGTTTCCCCAACGCTCTCACCACCGCAAAACCACAGAACAACACACACCATACGTGTGCGTCACTGGATCGTGCAGTGAAACTAGTAGACGTGAACACCAACCCCACAGGGCTGTGCGCGCGGACCCCACGGCCCGACTCTTGTACGCTCAATCGTTGTTGTTACTCGTGTTACCCAACCCACCACACACCCCGACAAGACCACAGTCCCACCAAGTCGTGTTGTTTTTGGGTGAGTGAACGGTGTATTAGTACCAGTCAGCTCCAACCGTTACCGGTCTTCCACATCTGGCCTATCAACCCCATCATCTCTAGGACACCTTAAAGGAGACCTCATCTCGA
>NZ_JANIJZ010000058.1:0-454 GCF_024580675.1 Brevibacterium sp. 50QC2O2 | reverse complement strand
ATCACATCGATTTCAGCTTCGACGAGCAGCGACTGGGTGGTTCTGCCTTTGCACAAAGTTTGGGCAAGGTTGGCTCTGACGTTCCTACCGTGAAGGAGCCTCGCTACTTCTGCGATTGCTTCGATGCCATTCAAGAGATGATTCGCCGCGGTTGGATTCTTGCAGGACACGATATTTCGGCTGGTGGTATGATTACAACGCTGCTCGAAATGACTTTTGCAAATCCTGAAGGTGGTCTGAATATCAACTTGCACGATATGCAAGGCGATGACATTATGCGTAAGTTGTTTGCCGAAAATCCAGGTGTCATCATTCAAGTTGCCAACGAACACAACGACGAAGTGAAGGCTTTCTTGGAGGATAACTGCATTGGCTTCGCACGCATTGGCTATCCAAACACCAAAAACCGTACGCTTAGCATTGCCGATGGAAGTTGGAAACACGACTTCGACAT
>NZ_JANIJZ010000057.1:0-560 GCF_024580675.1 Brevibacterium sp. 50QC2O2 | reverse complement strand
GAGGGAATGGATAGCCGACCTGTATCGTGCCGGCTGGTCATTCAGAGCAATCGGGAGGGACTTGAAGCGTTCCGCGTCGACGATTCAACGCGAAATCAATCGACGTAGCATAGACGGGGAGTATCACCCGTATCATGCACACCATCACGCGGCGAGGAACCGCGCTCGTCCGAAGGTGATGAAACTGGCAACCAACACGCGCCTGCGCGATGTCGTCGAAGACGGCCTGGCCCGGCATCGTTCACCCGAACAGATCTGCCATAGGCTCGTAGTGGACTACCCCGACGACGAGAGCATGCGCGTGAGTCACGAGACGATCTACCAGTCCATCTACGTCCAGGCCCGCGGCAGTTTGAAGCGTGACGTCCAGCAGAGATTGCGGACGGGCAGGGTGAAACGCAAACCGCAGAAACGTCAGGATCAGCGGACTCCACGTTTCAAGGACGACATGATCATGATCAGTGAGCGTCCACCGGAAATCGAGGATCGCGCCATTCCCGGGCATTGGGAAGGAGACCTGATCACCGGAGCGCAGAATAGAACCGCTATTGGGACTCTGG
>NZ_JANIJZ010000056.1:0-687 GCF_024580675.1 Brevibacterium sp. 50QC2O2 | reverse complement strand
GTTCCCGCGCCTTGTCTGTCGTGTCAGATGCGCGCGCATACCCTGCCACCCAGCGCATCTGCTACCACCGAAACAGACAACCATTACTCGGCAAACATCGGAAACCAGTTTCGAATAAACCCTTCCCTTCATGAGTGACACACGATACACTTGAAGTAGGTCAGGAAACTCGAATCGGACAGTGAAGTCCCGTCAGGTTTTATGGCTTGTCTTCCCCGACATTCATCAAGCACGCACGCGTGTAGCCAGTTCGGCCGGCGTTTCGGTCGGGATACGGGAGGAGGGAAGAGAACATGACCATTGATTCCACCCTCCCACGCGCTGGTTCCCCCGATCCGGATGAACCCGTAGGCTCGTCCGGAAACCGTCAGGGCCTGTCGGGAGGTGGTCCGGCTCAGGAACAGGACCCGGTCGATGGTGCCGAGGCCTTCGCCCGCCCAGCTGACCCCTTTTTGACTTCTGAAGATTGGGAGCGTTTGCAGGAGATCGCTCCGGAACTCGTTCACGCCAGTGAGTCACTCGCTGGTCTGGGTGCCGGTGTGGGCACGGATCCCAGCCTTGACGCTTCCGACCTGCTCCTGGTGCTCAAGGGAATCGAACACGTCACCCGGATGACCACCTCAACGGAAGCTGCTGTTCTGGCGCGGGCCGAATACGAGGTGCCCACGGCCGACTATGGTGCGAAGA
>NZ_JANIJZ010000055.1:0-739 GCF_024580675.1 Brevibacterium sp. 50QC2O2 | reverse complement strand
AGTGATCGAGTGGTGGAGGCTATGCGAGTGAGAATGCAGGCATGAGTAGCGAAACACGGGTTGGAATCCCGTGCACTGGATGACTAAGGGTTCCAGGGTCAAGTTCATCTTCCCTGGGTTAGTCGGGACCTAAGGCGAGGCCGACAGGCGTAGTCGATGGATAACGGGTTGATATTCCCGTACCGGTGAAGGACCGTCAAAGACTGAAGCTGCTGATACTAACGCGGTGTGACTGCTGTCTGGCCTTCGGGTTGGGTGTGTGGTTGTGCTTCGGACCTGAGGTGGTGTGTAGGTGAGCGTGTGGTGTGACGCAGGAAGGTAGCCGGGCCGCGCGGTGGTTGTCGTGGTCTAAGGTGGTAGCCCGTCAGGTAGGTAAATCCGTCTGGCATATAAGGGTGAGAGCTGATGGGCGTCCCGTTTAGGCGGGGTGATCCGGTGATCCTATGCTGTCGAGAAAAGCATCGGCGTGAGGTTTGATCCGCTCGTACCCTAAACCGACACAGGTAGTCAGGTAGAGAATACTAAGGTGATCGAGAGAATCGTGGTTAAGGAACTCGGCAAAATGCCCCCGTAACTTCGGGAGAAGGGGGGCCACCCATGTGAAGGATCTTTACGGTCTGATGTGTGTGTGGTGGCCGCAGAGACCAGGGAGAAGCGACTGTTTACTAAAAACACAGGTCCGTGCGAAGCTGTAAGGCGATGTATACGGACTGACGCCTGCCCGGTGCTGGAAGGTTAA
>NZ_JANIJZ010000054.1:0-739 GCF_024580675.1 Brevibacterium sp. 50QC2O2 | reverse complement strand
CTTAACCTTCCAGCACCGGGCAGGCGTCAGTCCGTATACATCGCCTTACAGCTTCGCACGGACCTGTGTTTTTAGTAAACAGTCGCTTCTCCCTGGTCTCTGCGGCCACCACACACACATCAGACCGTCAAGGTCCTTCACATGGGTGGCCCCCCTTCTCCCGAAGTTACGGGGGCATTTTGCCGAGTTCCTTAACCACGATTCTCTCGATCACCTTAGTATTCTCTACCTGACTACCTGTGTCGGTTTCGGGTACGAGCGGATCAAACCTCACGCCGATGCTTTTCTCGACAGCATAGGATCACCGGATCACCCCACCCAAAGTGGGACGCCCATCAGCTCTCACCCACACACTCCACGGATTTACCTATAGAGCGGGCTACAACCTTAGACCACGACAACCACCGCGCGGCCCGGCTACCTTCCTGCGTCACACCACACGCTCACCTACACACCACCTCAGGTCCGAAGCACAACCACACACCCAACCCGAAGGCCAGGCGACAGTCACACCGCGTTAGTATCAGTAGCTTCAGTCTTTGACGGTCCTTCACCGGTACGGGAATATCAACCCGTTATCCATCGACTACGCCTGTCGGCCTCGCCTTAGGCCCCGACTAACCCAGGGAAGATGAACTTGACCCTGGAACCCTTAGTCATCCAGTGCACGGGATTCCAACCCGTGTTTCGCTACTCATGCCTGCATTCTCACTCGCATAGCCTCCACCACTCGATCACT
>NZ_JANIJZ010000053.1:0-942 GCF_024580675.1 Brevibacterium sp. 50QC2O2 | reverse complement strand
TTTTGGCATTGGGCCCTCGGCGCTGACGGAGGCCATGGGCATGCTCAACCACCATTTCGCAGCAGCCGCCTGATCGGCGCAGAGCGACAGCCTACCTCTGACTGCCGCCAATCTTTGCAACAGAGCCTTTGCGTCAATGCAGGGAGATAGCGAAGAGCGCGCTTCAACGGAGATGCTCGAATGGGTCCACGACGGATTGGAGTCCGTGGTCGCGGCAGACGTAGATGATTCGCACGCCGTACCCGTCGGCGCCGCTCGGCTCGGGGTCGCATTCTGCGCGGCAGACGTTACAGAGCCGGTGCTCGTTGCTCCCCCAGACCGTGACCTCGATATCGTCGGGGATCTCCATTCCGTCGAACTCCATATGCGGAGGTTAGCTGTCGCGGATTGAGTCGTGTCAAGATGCGGCACCGATGCTAAACCGCCGTTACCTATGGTCATCGCGCCGGTCGCGCACTCGACGCTTAGTTCTTGAGGTACTCGAGGACGGCGATGACGCGCTTGTTCCCTGTGCGCTCGTTAAGGTCGAGCATGGTGAAGATGCTGCTGATGTGCCGTTCCGCGATCGCGACGCGACATGCACACGGTCCCTGATTTGCTCGTTTGTGAGCCCCGTAGCCATGAGCGAATCGTCAGTATCGCGGAGGAGGTGCTGCGGGAGCGGGAAAGGATTGACCTTACTGACGCAGAGACCCAAAGTGCGAGCATCCCTCATCGCTTTGATGCCAGCCCTTCAACCATTGCAACTAACCCGAACTCGAAATCTAGGTCTTGATCGACAGGCTCACATCCGTTGTCGAGCGCTGTTTGTTCTTCTAGCCTCGATTTTTCACGGGTTGGGGTTTGTGCTTGATCGCGGCGTCGTTGTCTCATGTTGTAGGTGATTGTACTGTTCGGGTGTGATGTGCCTGCGCGTGTCGCCGCGGTGGTCGGGCCGTTCCA
>NZ_JANIJZ010000052.1:0-991 GCF_024580675.1 Brevibacterium sp. 50QC2O2 | reverse complement strand
ATTTTTTTGTGGAGAGTTTGATCCTGGCTCAGGACGAACGCTGGCGGCGTGCTTAACACATGCAAGTCGAACGATGAAGTGGCACTTGTGTCATGGATTAGTGGCGAACGGGTGAGTAACACGTGAGTAACCTGCCCCTGACTTCGGGATAAGCCCGGGAAACTGGGTCTAATACCGGATACGACTCCTGCCCGCATGGGTGGGGGTGGAAAGTTTTGTCGGTTGGGGATGGGCTCGCGGCCTATCAGCTTGTTGGTGGGGTAATGGCCTACCAAGGCGTTTACGGGTAGCCGGCCTGAGAGGGCGACCGGCCACACTGGGACTGAGACACGGCCCAGACTCCTACGGGAGGCAGCAGTGGGGAATATTGCACAATGGGCGCAAGCCTGATGCAGCGACGCCGCGTGGGGGATGACGGCCTTCGGGTTGTAAACCTCTTTCAGTAGGGAACAAGGCCTCCTTGATGGGGGTGGAGGGTACCTGCAGAAGAAGTACCGGCTAACTACGTGCCAGCAGCCGCGGTAATACGTAGGGTACTAGCGTTGTCCGGAATTATTGGGCGTAAAGAGCTCGTAGGCGGTTGGTCGCGTCTGCTGTGGAAACGCATCGCTTAACGGTGCGCGTGCAGTGGGTACGGGCCGACTGGAGTGCAGTAGGGGAGTCTGGAATTCCTGGTGTAGCGGTGAAATGCGCAGATATCAGGAGGAACACCGGTGGCGAAGGCGGGACTCTGGGCTGTTACTGACGCTGAGGAGCGAAAGCATGGGGAGCGAACAGGATTAGATACCCTGGTAGTCCATGCCGTAAACGTTGGGCACTAGGTGTGGGACCCATTCCACGGGTTCTGTGCCGTAGCTAACGCATTAAGTGCCCCGCCTGGGGAGTACGGCCGCAAGGCTAAAACTCAAAGGAATTGACGGGGGCCCGCACAAGCGGCGGAGCATGCGGATTAATTCGATGCAACGCGAAGAACCTTACCAAGGCTTGACAT
>NZ_JANIJZ010000051.1:0-1090 GCF_024580675.1 Brevibacterium sp. 50QC2O2 | reverse complement strand
CCCGACTAACCCAGGGAAGATGAACTTGACCCTGGAACCCTTAGTCATCCAGTGCACGGGATTCCAACCCGTGTTTCGCTACTCATGCCTGCATTCTCACTCGCATAGCCTCCACCACTCGATCACTCGGCAGCTTCACCGGCCACACGACGCTCCCCTACCCAACAAACCAGGAGTTATCCCTTCAGGTTTGATGTCACGACTTCGGCGGTGTACTTAAGCCCCGCTACATTATCGGCGCGGAATCACTTGACCAGTGAGCTATTACGCACTCTTTCAAGGATGGCTGCTTCTAAGCCAACCTCCTGGTTGTCACAGCAACTCCACATCCTTTCCCACTCAGCACACGCTTAGGGGCCTTAGTCGATGATCTGGGCTGTTTCCCTCTCGACAATGAAGCTTATCCCCCACTGTCTCACTGCCACGCTAACTTAAACCGGCATTCGGAGTTTGGCTGACGTCAGTAACACAATACGGCCCATCAACCAACCAGTAGCTCTACCTCCGGCAAGCACCACGCAACGCTGCACCTAAATGCATTTCGGGGAGAACCAGCTATCACAGAGTTTGATTGGCCTTTCACCCCTAACCACAGGTCATCCCCTCCATTTTCAACTGAAGTGGGTTCGGGCCTCCACACGCTCTTACACGCGCTTCACCCTGCCCATGGCTAGATCACTCCGCTTCGGGTCTAGGACACGCGACTGGATCGCCCTCTTCAGACTCGCTTTCGCTACGACTACCCCACACGGGTTAACCTCGCCACATGCCACTAACTCGCAGGCTCATTCTTCAAAAGGCACGCCAGCACAGTCATTAAAACTGCTTTGACGGCTTGTAGGCACACGGTTTCAGGTACTCTTTCACTCCCCTCCCGGGGTACTTTTCACCATTCCCTCACGGTACTATCCGCTATCGGTCATCAGGAAGTATTCAGCCTTACCAGGCGGTCCTGGCAGATTCACACGAGATTACACGAGTCCCGTCCTACTCGGGAAAACAGTCAACCCCCGCCACACACATTTCGCCTACAGGACTCTCACCCACTCCGGTCAGCCATCCCAGACTGTTCGACTACACGCGCAACAAA
>NZ_JANIJZ010000050.1:0-1104 GCF_024580675.1 Brevibacterium sp. 50QC2O2 | reverse complement strand
CTGGCCTATCAACCCCATCATCTCTAGGACACCTTAAAGGAGACCTCATCTCGAAGCAGGCTTCCCACTTAGATGCTTTCAGCGGTTATCCCTCCCGAACGTAGCAAACCAGCCATGCCCTTGGCAGAACAACTGGCACACCAGAGGTTCGTCCGTCCCGGTCCTCTCGTACTAAGGACAGCCCTTCTCAAATCTCCAACGCACGCAGCGGATAGGGACCGAACTGTCTCACGACGTTCTAAACCCAGCTCGCGTACCGCTTTAATGGGCGAACAGCCCAACCCTTGGGACCAACTCCAGCCCCAGGATGCGACGAGCCGACATCGAGGTGCCAAACCATGCCGTCGATATGGACTCTTGGGCAAGATCAGCCTGTTATCCCCGAGGTACCTTTTATCCGTTGAGCGACCGCGATTCCACAATCCACGGCCGGGTCACTAGTCCCAGCTTTCGCTCCTGCTCGACACGTCCGTCTCACAGTCAAGCTCCCTTGTGCACTTACACTCGACACCTGATTGCCAACCAGGCTGAGGGAACCTTTGGGCGCCTCCGTTACTCTTTAGGAGGCAACCGCCCCAGTTAAACTACCCATCAGGCACTGTCCCTGAACCCGATCAGGGTCCGAAGTTAAGGAATCCAGAATGGCCAGAGTGGTATTTCAACAACGACTCCCCAACACCTAGCGATGCCGGATCACAGTCTCCCACCTATCCTACACAAGCCACACCGAACACCAATACCAAACTATAGTGAAGGTCTCGGGGTCTTTCCGTCCTGCTGCGCGTAACGAGCATCTTTACTCGTAATGCAATTTCGCCGAGTTCGCGGTTGAGACAGCAGAGAAGTCGTTACGCCATTCGTGCAGGTCGGAACTTACCCGACAAGGAATTTCGCTACCTTAGGATGGTTATAGTTACCACCGCCGTTTACTGGGGCTTAAATTCTCCGCTTCAACCCCGAAGGGTTTAACAGGTCCTCTTAACCTTCCAGCACCGGGCAGGCGTCAGTCCGTATACATCGCCTTACAGCTTCGCACGGACCTGTGTTTTTAGTAAACAGTCGCTTCTCCCTGGTCTCTGCGGCCACCACACACACATCAGACCG
>NZ_JANIJZ010000005.1:0-207756 GCF_024580675.1 Brevibacterium sp. 50QC2O2 | reverse complement strand
TGGAACGGCCCGACCACCGCGGCGACACGCGCAGGCACATCACACCCGAACAGTACAATCACCTACAACATGAGACAACGACGCCGCGATCAAGCACAAACCCCAACCCGTGAAAAATCGAGGCTAGGACACTAACCAAAGAGGTGAACTTGAGCATGGAGATCAGATCATTGCCGATCGGCGGGATAACGATCCGCAAGGCCTGCGGAAGGATGATCGTCCGCATGATCTTCGACGACCTGATGCCCAATGCAGAGGCGGCTTCCACCTGGCCATGTGGCACCGCCATTATGCCAGCACGAATCATCTCAGCAGCATAGGCACTTTCAGTGAAAGCCAGGCCTAGAATAGCCGCAGCGAACGACGTCATCACCTGATTCATATCCCATTGCGCCCAGGTGATCCCGGTATATGGAATGCCCAGTTTGAGTACGGGAATCAATGTCGCCAGGTTGAACCAGAAGATCATCTGCACCAGAGGCGGGACGCCCCGGAAGAACCAAATCCAGATCCAGGCGACCGAGGAAAACAGCGGGTTGCGGCTCAGTCGCATAATAGCCAGGACGATTCCCAACGCCAGGCCGATGATCATCGCGAGTACGGTGAGTTCGATGGTCACCCAAAGACCGTGCAGGATTTCCCCGTTGAAGAGGTATTCGCCGACGACGTTCCACTTCAGGTTCCGGTTCGTCACCAACAGGTGGATGAACGCTGCGATTAGGGCGATGACTACGACTCCGCCGACCCACCACCAGGGATGTTTCAGGTGATGGACGTGAGTCTGGTCATCGGCCAAACGATGGTGGCCCGGGGCCGGGGTCTGTGGGTTGCGGTCGCGAGACGATGTTGTAGACGACATGGCACCTCACCCGTTCGGCTGGTCTTCCGTCAACAGGACGGCCTTCTTCAAGTCGCCTGCTTCCGAGGCTCCGTAGGACCGGCGCAACTTCTCATAGCTGCCGTCGTCGATCGCAGATTGCATGGCGGCGCGTAGTACCGGACCCAGTTCGCTGCCCTTGGGCACGCCCACACCGTTGTACACGGCATTGACGATGAAGTCGCCCACGTCCAGGCTACCGGACTGCTGAGCAGCGTAACCCAACTTGCCGGAGCCTGCAGCAACCAGGTCGACACGACCGGAGGTGACCGCCAGCTCGGCAGATGGCTGATCTTTGAACTGTTGAATGTCCATCGGAGACGATGCACACAGCTTCTTCATATTCTTCGTGAGGTAGTCATATTCCCAGGCGCCGGTCAGCACTGCGACCGATTTCCCGCAAGCCTCTTCAACCTTGGTCACCTTGTTGTCCGGCTTCGTCTTCGCCCAGGCAAATGAGGTGCCCTCCTTCTGCATGGGGACGAAGTCGAGCGTCTTGATGCGTTCATCCGTCACGCCTAGACTGGCGACCGCCATATCATAGCGCCCGTTCTCCATACCGGGGACGATGGAGTCGAAACCGCTGGCGTTGAGTTTGAAAGCCGTACCCATCTTCTGAGACCAGATTTTGGCCAGTTCCACCGACCAGCCCTTGAATTCCCCGTTCTCCACATATTCCTCTGGAGCCCAGTCGCTATACACCGCGACATTGACTCCGCCTTTGAACTTCTCGGGGACTTTGCCTGCAACCGCGTCGTCTTTGGCGACGGTTGCGGGCGCGCTGCCGGAGCCCCCTTGCTCCGAGCCCCCGGCGTCTCCTCCACCACAGGCTGTCAGCAGACCGACGCAGGCAATGGCGACGAATGCGATCAGACGATTCATATCAATCACTTCCCTATTCAATGTGAGATTCGTGGTCCCTTGTGAGATTTTCTGTCTCCCCGATCAGGTCAGGATCGATGAAGAGGCCGACCGACCCCGGTTCCAAACAGGTCCGGGCAGCGATCTCGGCCGCTCGGATCAAAGTACTCTGGGGGTCAGCGCCGCTGACTATGCCGGCGATCATTCCCGCGATGAATGCATCTCCAGCTCCCAGGGTGTCAACGGTTTCAATGGGCAGGCTGGGCTGGTGCCACTCGCCTGCGGCGCAAAAGTGCATGGCACTACGTTCGGCGCGGGTTACCGTGACCGTCTGTACCCCTATCTGCAACAGACGCCTCGCATAGGCGCGGATCTCGTCATCTTCCCTAGCTGCGGCCGAAAAGAAGGCATGGCTGACGAAAGGGATCAGCGAATCGACATAAGCGTCGTCGAAGTGTTCATCGAAGTCGAATGACACCGGAGCGATGGATGCCAGTTGTTCGGCCTGAGGTTCCAACGCGGAGGAATAGCTCGTATGGATGAGCCGTGCTCCAGACAGAGCGGACCATTGCTCGGGTGCCAGCGGGGCCTCACTCGCCCCGCGGTCGAAGGCTCCGAAACGCCGGTCCCCCTCCACGTGGTAGATAGTCGCGAAGCCTGTGGCCGTCCCCGATATCCTGACCATTCTGTCGGTGTCCAGACCTTCGGCATCCAGTTGTGCGATCAACGCGACGCCTGCCGGATCGTCACCGACACTGCCGAAGTACTCGACCCGGGCACCCAGCCGATGCAGGTTGACTGCCACGTTCAGGCAGTTTCCGCCCACCGATGCGAGGGTATCCGTACCAACACCGGAGAGCACATCCACGATGTTGTCCCCGACGACCGCGATTGGCATCAGTACTCGACCTTCCACATGTACTTTCGGCTAATCAACGGCTCATTGGTCTTCGCCTCAACGTGCTTGGCCAGCAGAGCGATAATCGAGCTAGCGAAGAGGATCGCCGACACAGTGCCACGGTATTTCGGATCCACCCCGGTCATCGGCAGCACTTCGGTGTCAAGCACATGGCAGTTATCACTGAACCGGTTCCCGAAATCCGCCGTCCGCTGGGCGACGCTCCGGGAACCGTCCTCACCGAGGAATACAATGATGTTTGTCGGTTCTGCCACCATCTCATGGGTTCCGTGCAGGAAGTCGTTAGCGCCCGATGCGACGGCGACCAGGTTCTGCATCTCCATCAGGTAGCAGGCGGCGAGGGTATCGGCAGCACCGTCGTTAGGACCGGAGCCCGCAATGAATGTGACTGGCGCCTGTGCGATCGCTGCAGCGACATCGTTGAGCTTTTCATCCCACACTCGGTTCGATTCGGGGAACACTTCGCCGATCCCCACCAGATCCTGTGCGGATGGAACGCCGTCTGGCACCGCATCCTGCGCCATCAAAAGTTCGTGAGCCAACACTGTCAGCAGTACTTGCTTGGCCTCGACGCCATTATGGTTGACGATGTACTCCGCGGCTTCCCCACAGGGATTGTCCCTGGTCTGCGATACCAACAAGACGGGAGCACCTGCCTTCCTGGCTACCGTGATCGCCTCTGCCGTCTCCATAGTCGTCCCGTGGGTGGACGAGGCGATGACGATGGAATCCGCTCCCAGCGCCGCGGGCGGAGTTGCGGTGAACTCCGCGGAATTCAGATCGACCGCGGGAATAGGGGAGGCTGCCAACAGATACTTCAAAACGCCGAACATGTAGTGCGAACCACCGCACCCCAGCAGGTAGATGACTTTCGTGGTGGGGCGCACCGCCTGTGCCACGAAAGTCCTGACCGTCGCCAAAGTCTCACCACTGGCCACCTCTGCCACGTCATCAACGACTGTCTCTTGCATGCCGACTACGCCTCGACCTTGAACCGTCTTTGCCATGAGTCCCCCGGTTTGTTCTATTGCTCTAGTGTGAGATCGTTATCAGTCCACTCAAGTGTGATACCGATCTCACACATTGTCAATGGGAGATTCCATCAGCCTGATGACACTCATTGCCACGCCACTAAAGCGATCCTGGCTTGTCAAAGCGACGAAACACTTTCACAAGCAAGGGAGCTTAGATCGTGGCCCACACAAACGGTCTGCCCCTCAGGGCCGGGGCCAGCCGGGGGTTCCGACGGTCGCGGCAGCACGGGCCACGAGCGGACCGGGGATGCTGCGCAGTGCGGCGTCGCGCACCCGGGAGACGATTGACCCGCGGGCTTGGGCGATCCGGCCCATGGCGCGCGAACCGCGCCACAGTGGCCGGGTCCGGGCCCGGCGCAGCCGCGAGTACCGCTGCACCACGGCGTCCAGGTCCGTACCCTCCACAGCCCCGGCCGAGGACTCGCTCAGCAGGAGCACCAGGGTCGCGGCGTCCTCGATCGCCTGGCCGGCGCCCTGTCCTAGGTCCGGGGTCATGGCGTGCGCGGCATCGCCCAGCAGCACGCCGCGGCGTATGGCGAAGGAATGAGGGAACCGCGCCAGGTCGTAGATGTCGTGGCGCAGGATCGCGGCGCGCGGGGTCGCCTCGATCAGCTCGGCGATCGGCTCGTGCCAGCCGCCGAAGATGTCGCGGGCGGCCGCGCGGTCATCGGCGAACACCGCGCCGGCGGGAGTCGAGAGTGCGGCGAACCAGTAGACCCGGTCGTCGGGCAGCCGGACGATTCCGAACCGGGCGCCGCGGCCCCAGGTCTCCCCGACCTCGTCGGCCAGGTGCCGGGCGGATTCCGTGACCCCGCGCCAGGCCGTGTATCCGGCGAAGCGCACTCCGGGATCCAGTCCCCAGGCACTCCGGGCCGCACTGCGCAGTCCGTCGGCGGCGATCACCAGGTCGAAACGCTCCCGGCGCGTGGTGTCTGCTGCCGGGTTGCCCGGGCATTCTGGACTCTCCACACCAACGGTCACTTCGATTTCGGGTTCGCCGTCCGGCGCCACCTGCGCGCGACTGCCCGCGTGGACGCTGCCGGCGGCCAGTTCGGCCAGCAGCGCGTGGTGCAGTTCGACCCGGTGCATACTGCGCATGGGTGAGGTCTCGGACGGGGGCAGGGAGACCAGCCAGCGGCCCGACGGTTGTCGCTGGCCCGAGCGCATACTGCCCAGTGCCGATCCGCTAACTCCTCTGACCACATCGCCCAACCCGATGTCGTCGAGGGCTGCGAAGGCATTGCCACCCAACGTGATGCCCGCACCCACAGCGCCGGGTTCGGCCCGGCGTTCGAAGACGTGGACCTCGTGGCCCTGACGCTGCAAGCCGGCCGCCGCCACCAAACCGCCGATGCCGGCGCCGATCACCGCGATGCGCATAATCCCAGCTCCTCATTCGTCCTGTGACCAGGGTGCCATAGGGGTCCTGGCCCCAGGAGACCCTCTCAATCCAGGGTCGAGCGCTTGTCCAGGTCCGGGTCCATCGGTACGCGGATCTGGCGTTCGGCCGCGACTTCCTCGGCTCGTTCGTAGCCCGCGTCCACATGGCGCAGCACGCCCATGCCCGGATCGTTCGTCAGCAGGCGCTCCAACTTCTTGGCCGCCAGCTCGGTACCGTCGGCCACGGACACCTGGCCGGCGTGGACCGACCGGCCCATGCCCACGCCGCCACCGTGGTGGATCGACACCCAGGTCGCTCCCGAGGACGTGTTCACCAGCGCGTTGAGCAGCGGCCAGTCGGCCACCGCATCGGTGCCATCGGCCATCCCCTCGGTCTCCCGGTAGGGGCTGGCCACCGAACCGGAGTCCAGGTGGTCGCGGCCGATCACGATGGGGGCACTCACTTTGCCCTCAGCCACCAGCTCGTTGAACTTCACCGCGGCCTTGGCACGCTCGCGGTAGCCCAGCCAGCAGATGCGGGCGGGCAGGCCCTCGAACTCGACGTACTCCTCGGCCGCGTCCAACCAGCGGTGCAGGTGTTCGTGTTCGGGGAACAGCTCGCGCAGGGCGTCGTCGGTGACCTTGATATCCGCCGGATCACCGGACAGCGCGACCCAGCGGAACGGCCCGTTGCCCTCGCAGAACAGCGGGCGGATATAGGCGGGAACGAAGCCGGGGAAGGCGAAAGCGCGGTCGAAGCCGGCCTTGCGCGCTTCGTCGCGGATCGAATTGCCGTAGTCGAAGACCTCGGCTCCACGGTCCATGAAGCCCACCATCGCGGCCACGTGCTTGGCCATGGACTCCTGCGAGCGCAGGGTGAATTTCTCCGCGTCCTCTTCGGCTTCGGCCGCCCAGTCCTCCAGCGACACGCCCAGCGGCAGGTAGGACAGTGGGTCGTGGGCGCTGGTCTGGTCGGTCACGATGTCGACGGCCACGCCGCGTTCGAGCAGTTCGGGCAGGACCTCGGCGGCGTTGCCGACCAGGCCGACGGACAGTGCGCGCTTCTCGGCCTTGGCCGTCAGCACGCGTGCCAGCGCATCGTCGAGGTCCGTGCAGACCTCGTCCAGGTAGCGCTTGTCGGCACGCCGGTCCAGGCGCGTCTTGTCGACGTCGACGATGAGCACCGCACCGCCGTTGAGGGTCACGGCCAGCGGCTGTGCCCCGCCCATTCCGCCACAGCCGGCGGTCACGGTCAGGGTGCCGGCCAGGGTGCCGTCGAAGCGCTTGCGGGCGACCTCGGCGAAGGTTTCGAAGGTGCCCTGCAGGATGCCCTGCGTGGCGATGTAGATCCAGGACCCGGCGGTCATCTGGCCGTACATCATGAGGCCCTCTGCCTCCAGCTCGCGGAAGTGTTCCCAGTTCGCCCAGTCGCCCACCAGGTTCGAGTTGGCGATGAGCACGCGCGGCGCCCACTCGTGCGTCCTGAGCACACCCACGGGTTTGCCGGACTGCACGAGCAGGGTCTCGTCATCCTCCAGATCGTCGAGGGTGCGCACGATCGCGTCGAAGGCCTCCCAGGATCGGGCCGCCCGCCCGGTGCCGCCGTAGACGACCAGGTCCTCGGGACGTTCGGCGACCTCGGGGTCGAGGTTGTTCATCAGCATGCGCTTGGGCGCTTCGGTCTGCCAGGACTTGGCGGTGATCTGCGTGCCGCGCGGCGCACGCACGGTGCGGCTGGGATCGTGGCGGGTATAGGTCTTCGGGTCGGGCTGGGCCATGGCGGGCTCCTTCGCGTTGGGGCCGCTGTGCGCCGAGGTGGCGGCGGCTTCTTCTCCTGCCCTCCATCGTGCCCGCTCGGTTGATGGCAGGCAGGTGCCCTGGACCATATTGCGTCCGGTATTTCGGACAGGAGCGGGGTGTGCGGACGATTCCCGGGGCGTGGGGTTCTTTCCGGAAGCCTACCCACACATGTAGGCCTACAGATGTGAGCCCATCCCCTAGCGCAGCCGGCGGCTGAGCCGGCGGGCCACATCCTGTACCCGCGTGCCCAGGGATTCCAGAGCCTCCTCCGCCGCTCCCGGGCCGAGGCCGCCGCCCGGTTTCCGCACATCTCGCCCCTGCCCGGCGCCGAGGTCCTGCACGTCCCGTTCCTGCACACTCAGGCCCACTGCGGCCACCGGACGGTCCACGGCGTCGAGCACCGCGGCCGCCACCGTCACCACCCCCGGCGTGATCTCCCCGCGTTCCAGGGCGAACCCGCGGGTCCGCGATGCCGCCAGCTCTGCATTGAGCTCGCGGACATTGCGCGGGCCCACACCCGTGCGGTTGACGAAGGAGGATTCGCCCGACAACAGGGCCAGGACCTCGCGCCTGGACAGCCCGGCCATCATGGCCCGGCCCGTGGCCGTCAGGTAGGCCGGCATCCGCACCCCGGTCGCGGTGATGATCGCGACGGAACTGACCGCCTGTTCCTTGGCGATGTAGATCGTCTCCCAGCCGCGCAACACGGCCAGCTGCGCGGTCCCGGAGGTCGCCTCCGCCAGTTTCACCAGCATCGGCTGGGCCAGTCGTTGCAGGGGGTTCGCCCGCGAGTACGCACTGCCCAATTCCGCGACGCCCGCGCCCAGCATGTAGCCCGTTTCGGCCTTGGCGACGAGCCCCTGTTCGTCCAGCACGGCCAACAGTTCATAGGTCGAGGAGCGCGGGATGTCGAGGCTGCGACTCAGCGCGCCTGCGCTGATCGGCCGGTTGCCGGAGGCCAGGTGGCGCAGGATCGCAATGGCACGGCGCAGCGCCGGCGAGTCCGAGGTCATGGCGCCACTCTATGCGCCCGCCTTTTCACGCCCGTTACACGCAAGCACTCTGACGCGCCCAAACAGCCACATCTGAGACAAACGACCCAATGATCTGCTTCCGCTTACAGCTCGAAGTGCGCGAGCGCCTCGCGATACAGCTCGGCGACCGAGCCCAGCCCGATGTGCTCGCCGTCCCTGGCCACTTCCCGGCCGCCCACCAACACATGCCTCACATCGGCCGAGGTCGCAGCCAGCACGGCCTGCACGCCCAGTGAGCCGATTGTCCGCACCGACCCGGTATCGAGCACTAAATAGTCCGCAAGCGCACCGGGCGCGAACCCCGACCCACCGGGTACAAGGCCCGAGGTCGTGGCTACGACGCCAGGGGTCGCGTCCACCAGCGCGTCATCGGCAACGGCGCCCGGCCGCAGGGACCCGGCACCGCCCTCGCTCAGCGCGGCCACGAGTTCTTCGGGTGAGAAGCAACCGCGCTGCCCCGAGGCCAGGCGCTCCCCGGCCTCCAAGCCGCGGGCCTCCAACAGCGGATCCAGCACCACATGCTGGTCCGAGCCCAGAGCCACTACAGCGCCGGCATGAGCCAGGGCGTGGGCGGGTCCGATGCCATCGGCCAGGTCCGCCTCCGTGGTGGGGCACATGACGATGTGCACCCCGGCGCCGGACAGCAGTTCAATGTCGTGGGCGCTCAGATGTGTGGCGTGCACGGCGGACAGACGCGGGGACAGCAGACCGGCCTCGGCCAGCAGTTCGGTGGGGCTCATGCCGTGGGCACTTTGGCATGCCTCGTTCTCCGCAGGCTGTTCGGACAGGTGCACGTGCAGCGGACCGGGCAGCTCCCTGAATGCGGGCAGCGTTTCACGTGGAACGGCCCGCACCGAATGGATAGCGGCGCCCAGAGTGACCAGTTGGCCAACCGCCGGCTGGGACCTGGCCAGGGAGTCCAGGGCGAGCGCCAGTCGGGAGTGCCGGTCCAGGAATCCCTCGATCGAGCCATCGGAGAACCTGGCCTGCTCACCACCCAGCGGTAGATACGTTCCGTCCGGGGCGATCCCGCCTGCCAGATAGCAGGTATCCAACAGGGTCAGCCGGATCCCGACGGCGGCTGCGGCCCGCGCCAGGGCCAGCTCCATATCGTGATCCGGGTAGGGGGTTCCATTGGGCCGGTGGTGCACATAGTGGAATTCGCCCACCGCGGTGTAGCCCGCCGCCACCATCTCGGCGAACACAGCGCACGCCAGGTCGAAGTAGTTCTCTGGCGTCAGCTGTGCGGCCGCCCGGTACATCACGTCCCGCCAGGTCCAGAACGAGCCGCCGTCACCGTGCGTGCGCCCGCGCAGCAGGCGGTGGAAGGCATGCGAATGCGCATTCTGCGCTCCCGGCAGGGCCAGGCCGGCATAACACCGCACCGCAGGATCACTCGGTTCGGCGACATCCACCGCGACCGAGGCGACACGGCCGTCTGCGCCGACCGTCACCGCGACGCCGGAAAGACCGCCGTCCTCCCGACCGACGGTCGCTCCCGCCGCGCCGGCGAGGTAGGCCCGTTCGAACCACAGCTTCATACCGTGTGCGCCCCCACGCCGCTGAGCACCGTTCCGTCTGTATCGGTCAGGGTGTGTCCCAGCCCACCGGCTGTACTTCCGCCGGCCACGCCGAACTGCTCCCCCGCACCGTCTGCAGACACGCCGGCCCGCGCCGGGCCGGTAGCCGCCTCGGCCGCGGTCAGCGCGCTCCCGGAACGCACATACTCGATCGTCGCGGCCAACTCCGGACTCATGAACCGGTCCGGCCCGCAGCCGGGGACCAGTTCGCGCAGCCCCGCAATAACCGCCCCGGTCACCGGCGCGGGCGCGGCATCGCGCAACTCGGTCGCCCGCGCTGCGGCGTAGAGCTCGATCCCCAACACGGAGGTCAGATTATCGACGGCCTTGCGCAGCTTCCGGGCGGCGTGCCAGCCCATGGACACGTGGTCCTCCTGCATCGCCGACGAGGGAATCGAGTCCACGCTGGCAGGTGCCGCCAGGCGCTTGGTCTCCGATACCAGTGCCGCCTGCGTGTAGTGCGCGATCATCAGACCGGAGTCCACTCCGGGATCATCGGCCAGGAAGGCGTGCAGCCCCTGATTGCGGGCGGGATCCATCGCCCGGTCAGTGCGACGTTCCGCGATCGAGGCCGCATCCGCCACGACGATCGCCAGGAAGTCCATGGCGTGCGCCAGCGGGGCGCCGTGGAAGTTGCCGTTGCTCGACACCATTCCGCTGTCCAACACCACCGGATTGTCGATAGCCGCCCGCAGTTCACGGGCAGCCACGTTCGCCGCATAGGCCAGGGCGTCGCGGGCCGCACCGGTGACCTGCGGGGTGCAGCGCAGGGAGTAGGCATCCTGCACCAGATGGGTCGAGTCCTTGTGCCCGGCCACGATCGCCGAGCCCCGCAGTGCCGTCGCCATATTCGCAGCCGACAGTGCCTGCCCGTCGAAGGGGCGCAGCGGATAGTGCAGTTCGGGCTGGAACACCGTATCCGTACCCAACTGGGACTCCACGCTCATGGCTGCGGACAGATCGGCCGTGCTCAGCAGTTTCTCGAGGTCGAACAGAGCCATGATGAGCTGGCCCAGCATTCCGTCGGTGCCGTTGACCAGCGCCAGTCCCTCTTTCTCCTCCAGCGCGACCGGCGTGATGCCGGCGGCTGTCAGGACCTCGGCGGCGTCCACCGCGCGGGGTGCAGCGCCTGCGGCGACTGCAGGGTCGTGGACCAGTCCCTCCCCCATCACCACCAGGGCACAGGCGGACAGTGGCGCCAGATCGCCCGAGCAGCCCAGGGAGCCGAATTCGTGGACCCACGGCGTGATGCCGGCATTGAGCAGGGCGATATAGGCGTCCAGGGTCTCCGGCTTCACCCCGGTCCGGCCGGTTGCCAGGGTCCGCGCACGCAGCAGCATGAGGGCGCGCACGACCTCGCGCTCCACGGGTTCACCCACCCCCGCGGCGTGGGAACGGATGAGCGACTTCTGCAGCTGTGCCCGGGACTCCGCCGGAATGTGCCGCTGGGCCAGCGCGCCGAATCCCGTGGACACGCCGTAGACCGGCTTTTCCGAGGTGGCCAGCCGTTCAACGCTCCGACGCGCGGCGATGACCTGTTCGCGCACATGCGCGGGCAGCGTCACGGGCTCATCGTGTCTGGCGACGGCGATGACCTGGGCGAAAGTCAGGGTCTGTGGGTCGAGTTCAACGGTCATCGGGTCTCCTCATGGTTCTGCGGTGCGTGGTCTATGCGGTCGCGCCGGTCGGCAGTGCGGTCGAAGTAATACGGCGCCGGATTCTCTGCCACCTGCTCACCGCCGCGATAGACCCTGGCGATCTGAGCGACCCCCGGCCGGTAGGCCAGATAACGGTAGCCTGGCGCGTCCAGAATACTGAAATCTGCCCGCTGACCGGGGAAGATACCGCCCACATCGGTTCGCCGCAGGGCCTTGGCACCACCGGCCGTGGCGGCGTAGATGGCCTGCTCGACGGTGAAGTGCATATCCCGCACCGCCAGGGCAATGGAGAACGGGATCGAGTTGGAGAACCCCGAACCGGGATTGGTGTCGCTGGCGATCGCCACGTCCACCCCGGCCGCGTAATACCGGCGCGCGTCCGGGTATGGCTGCCGAGTGGAGAACTCGATGGCCGGCAGCAGGGTCGCCACGGTGCCGGCAGCGGCCAGAGCGCGCAGGTCCTCGGCCGAGGCGAAGGTCGCATGGTCGGCACTGGCACATCGCAGCCGCGCGGCCAGGCGCAGCGCCCCACCGGCAGTGAGCTGATTGGCATGGATGCGCGCGAGTAGGCCCGCCGCTCCGGCGGCCGTCACGATCCGTTCCGTCTGCGCTTCTGTGAAAGCGCCCTCCTCGCAGAACACATCGACCCAGCGGGCCAGACCCTGCGCGGCAACCGCGGGGATCATCTCCTCGATCACCAGGTCGACATAGGCATCCGGATCATCCCGGTACTCCGGCGGCAGGACATGGGCCGCCATCAGAGTCGCCTCCGAGGTGTAGCGCGCGGCGATCCGCAGTGCCCGCAGTTCGTCTGCGACGGTGAGCCCGTAGCCGGACTTGATCTCCACCGTCGTCGTGCCCGAATGCAGGGCCTGGGCCAGCAGGGCCCGCAGGTTCGCCTCCAGCTCGGCGTCGCTCGCCGCCCGGGTCGCGGCAACGGTGGTGGCGATCCCGCCCGCGGAGTAGGACTCGCCGGCCATCCTGGCGGCGAACTCGGCGGAGCGTTCGCCGGCGAACAGCAGATGGTTGTGGCTGTCGACGAAGCCGGGGATGACGGCCGCCCCGCGGGCTGACACGATCTGGTCCGCGGGGCCGAGGTCCGGGTTGGATTGATCGCCGAGGTTCCTATCGGCCGAGGAGCCCACCCAAGCTACCCGGCCGTCGTCTATCAGGAATGCCGCATCGGCCACCGTGCCCAGCATCCCGGGGCGGGCGGGGTCGTTGGTCACGAGCTCGCCGATATCGGTCACCAAGGTTCTCATGTTTCAAGTGTGTCTTACGGCACTGACACGGCGGCTCGCCCGCGATGCCGATTGTCCGATATGTCGGACAAAGCCCCACGGTAAGCACCCTGTGCAAGCAGCAGGAATGCACGTTATCCACATTTAAACAGACTTAATCCACAGAAACTAGCACGAATGCGACCGTGCGTCACCATCCTGTGGATAAAAGAAATATCAGTACTTTTCTTCGAAAAACACTAGTCAAAGGAGGAATTGAATAATAGAATATAGGCACAGAAGGAACCACACAGTCAGCGTCGATCCAGTGGGACCCAAACAACCATGAGCACCACCTTCACCCCATGCGCGAAAGGAGACTCGGAATGTCTACTCTCCCCAGTCTCCGCGCGATACAAGACGACTACCAACACATCCAATCCGGACGCTGGTCCACCATCATCGACTACCTCCTCACCGCCACCGGCACCACCGTGAAGGAAATCGAACACGCCGGTAACTCTGATGATGCCCCGAACGCCCGCAACCCACAGGCCATCATCGAAGCCCTCAAAGACCTACTCACCGCCGTACCCGCCACCACCTGGATGGAACTGGCCACCACCCTTGGGAAAACCCGCGGACAGACCCGCGCGCTGGCCACCCGCATCCTCAAAGGCCGATTCCTCCTCCCCCGGCTGACCACAGCCATGCAATCCGGGAATCTATCCTTCGACCTCTACGACCACACCACCACCCGCGCCCAAGACATCGAAGCCAGCTCCTACGACTACCTCGACCAAGCACTCACCCTGCTCGCACCCACCACAGACGCCACCCACTACCGCGCCACCCTCACAGCCGCCATCACACTGCTCAAAACCCCCGAACACTCCGCAGAACACGCCTTCGAAGAACGCGGTGTTCACCTCACCGACCTGGGCAATGGACTCGGCCTCCTCGAACTCACCGGACCCATCCACACCCTCACCGCCCTGGAGGCACGTC
Source organism: Brevibacterium sp. 50QC2O2 (assembly GCF_024580675.1). NCBI lineage: Bacteria > Bacillati > Actinomycetota > Actinomycetes > Micrococcales > Brevibacteriaceae > Brevibacterium > Brevibacterium sp. 50QC2O2. Next base: position 194,385 of record NZ_JANIJZ010000005.1, on the reverse strand, counting down.
TCAGGGCCTTCGCGCGGCTTATCCGCACGGGTGATCCCGTCCTCCTCGAAGAAGCGGATTCCCACACCATCACGGATGACCGGAACCTCGGCCAACTCATGTTCGACATCCTCGTCAACACTCCGCACAGCCTGGACATCACGGTGACGGAAGTTGCCACGACAACACCCTCGGAAACACCCGCAGGCGACACCCCGGATTCGCGCACCACGAACGATTCCGGCGACTCCGCCCCCACTCACCGGGCCGACGCTACCCGCCACGTCACCGTGACCATCCCGCGCAACGACTCCTGGCTGGCCTCTCAAGCCCAGGTCTCCACCACGATCCCCTTCCTCACGGTTTCCGGTGATGGAACGCTGCCCGGACAGCTCGCAGGAAAGGCTCCCATCCCCGCCGACATCGCCTGCCATCTGGCCTCGCTGGCACCTTCACTGCGCCGCCTGGTCACCGACCCGGCAACCGGGGCCGTGCTCGACGAACAGGCCAAGTCCTACTCCATCCCCACAGCCCTGCGCACCACCCTGCAAAACAAATGGGCCTGGTGCACAGCCCCCGGCTGCACCCGACCAGCCCAAACCTGCGACCTCGACCACATCGAACCCTTCAACCACGAAAACCCCACAGCAGGCGGACCCACCACAGCAGCCAACCTCCACCCCCTATGCCGCGGACACCACCTCCTCAAAACCAACCGCAACATCACCATCACCACCAGCAGCAACACCCGGACAGGCGACAGCCGGCCGGGCGGGAAGAACAACACCATCACCTACGAATGGACCTCCACCACCGCACCCACCGGCTACACCCACACCATCAACCCACCACCGGACCTGATCAACGCCACCCAAGCACGCCACATCATCGACGAACACACCCCACCCATCGACCAGGACACCACTGCGCCCTACCCCCTGGAAAAGAACCTGCCCAAACTCACCGACGCCGAACACGCCCTCCCCGCCATCGCCGACCTCGAATACCTCCTCGCCGGCGACGGCCTCCTGCCACCACGCCCCGAACGCAAACTCACCAGCTGGGAAGAACTCGACATCCTCTACCGGATCGCCCATCCGGAATCCCCCACGCCCAGACCCAAAACCTGGCGCCCCAAAGACTGGACCCCCTGGGCCCACCACCGCACCCGGACCCAAATCATCACCGACCCCTGGCGCCACACCACCCCACCAGTCGACCACCAAACCGAATACGAAACCGACCTCCCACCCTTCTAAGCCGCGGCCCTTCACCTCTACGCGGTCTCAGTATCCGGTCCACCCACATATGCAGGGCACCCTTATGCATTACATTTCACATCATGAAATCCCGCATAACGTTGGCTCTGACCTCCCTGTCCTTGGGCCTTTCCCTCACCGCATGTGGCGGAACCCAGTCGGCCGCTCCGACGGAAAACGAAGCCGGCGAGGCAGCGGAAGCCGCGCAGTCCCCCGCGGCGGCGGAGAACGCCGCCGAGAACCCCGCCGAATCCGCAGATGCAGAGGACTCCGCCCTGGCCGTCCCCGGCTATGCCGTGGGTGAGATCCCGCCGATCCCGCAGATCGCCATCCCCGACATCTCCCTGCTCAACTCCTCCAACGACTCCTTCACGATCGAAGCGGGCAAAACCCTGACCTCGATCCCCGGCATCAAGGTCACCCCGGCCAAGTGCGATGGCACCAGCCTCATCTCCTCCTCGGGCACGATCCTGAACGGAGACGGCTCCGGCGTATCGACCGGTAAGGACGGCTCCAAGATCAACAACGGAGACGGCTCGGGCGTCACCAATGACAAGGACGCCACCATCATCAACAACGGCGATGGTGCGGGCACCTACACCGGCAAGAAGAACGGGGTGAACATCGTCAACAATGGCGATGGCACCGGGACGTACAACGACAAGCAGTTCAACGTCGTGGTCAACACCGGCGGCTCCGGAACCTCCGATGATTCGACCACGGGCTACAAGATCGTCCTCAACGGCGACGGCTCGGGGACCTTCCACGATGAGAAGAACGACATCGAGATCGTCAACAACGGCGACGGCAACGGGACCTACCACGGCCACGGCCTGGAGATCATCAACCACGGCGATGGCAAGGCCCTGATCACCAGCGACGCCGGCGCAACCACCACCGTCGACGCCGAACCCATGGCAAAGGCCCCGACCGCCGGCTCCCTGCCGCCCATGTCCGCGATCAAGCCGATCAAGTCCTGCGGCACCACGATCACCCTGGAGAACGAGGTCCTGTTCGACTTCGACAAGTCCGATCTGCGCCCCGCGGCGACCGACACCCTACAGAAGGTCGATCAGGCCTTCTCCGAACTCAAGGCACCCGCAGCCGAGGTCTACGGTCACACCGATGCCAAGGGCGACGACGACTACAACCAGAAGCTGTCCGAGGACCGCGCGGCATCGGTTGAGAACAAGCTCAAGGAACTGGGCACCACCACGAAGCTGAGCTCCAAGGGCTTCGGCGAGACCAAGCCGGTCGCAGCCAACGAGAACAAGGACGGTTCGGACAATCCCTCGGGCCGCCAGCTCAATCGCCGCGTCGAGATCTTCGTCCCCGCGTTCTGAGCACAGCGTTCTGAGCACAGCGTCCTAGTCCTCCCGGCGACCGCGGGCTGTGCCGGTGGAAAACGGCCGAGACCGTTGACGCCGCGGGGGAGGACACCGGCACCGGCAACCGTTACACTCGCTGAAAAACCCGGCTAGGCCACGTATTCGGCCAGGTGGCGCCCCGTCAGCGTCGCCTGGCCGGAATTAGTCCGGCCAGTCTCCACCAGCTCGGCCGGAGTGCCCTCGAACACCACGCGGCCACCCTCGGTACCGGCCCCCGGCCCCAGATCGACGATCCAGTCGGCATGGGCCATCACGGCCTGGTGGTGCTCGATCACGATGACGCTCTTGCCCTGGTCGACCAGGCGGTCCAGCAGCCCCAGCAGCGCCTCGACATCGGCCAAGTGCAGACCGGTGGTCGGCTCGTCGAGCACATAGACCTCGGCCTCCTCACCCATGTGAATGGCCAGTTTGAGCCGCTGCCGCTCGCCACCGGACAGGGTCGACAGGGGCTGGCCCAGGTGCAGATATCCCAGGCCCACATCGGCCAGCCGCGCCAGGATCTTCACCGCCGCGGGCACCTTGGCGCCGCTGCCGGAGAAGAAGGCCTGGGCCTCGGCCACGGACATGTCGAGCACATCGGCGATGCTCTTGCCGTCCAGGGTGTGCACAAGCACCTCGGCGTCGTAGCGGCGGCCCTGGCACATTTGGCAGACGCTTTCGACCGTGGCCATCACGCCCAGCTCCGTGAACACGACGCCGGCGCCCTTGCACTCGGGGCAGGCGCCGTCGGAATTGGCGCTGAACAGGGACGCCTTGACCCCGTTGGCCTTGGCGAAGGCCTTCCGCACGGGGTCCAACAGCCCTGTGTAGGTCGCGGGATTGGACCGGCGCGAGCCCTTGATCGCCGTCTGGTCGACGGTCACCACCCCGGGCCGGCCGGCCACATAGCCGTGGATCAGCGAGCTCTTGCCGGAGCCGGCCACACCCGTGATCGCGCACAGCACCCCCAGCGGGATGTCGACATCGACATGGTCCAGATTGTGCAGCACCGCATCGCGCACCTCGATGCTGCCGGTCCGGGCCCGAGGCTCCTCCTTGGTCCGTGCCCGGTCGTCCAGGTGGCGGCCCGTCAGGGTGCCCGAGGCGCGCAGTCCCTCGACGGTGCCCTCGTAGCAGATCCTGCCGCCGGCGCCACCGGCCCCGGGCCCCAGGTCGACCACGTGGTCAGCGATGCGGATCATCTCCGGTTTGTGTTCGACGACCAGCACTGTGTTGCCCTTATCGCGCAGTTTCAGCAGCAGCGTGTTCATCCGCTCGATGTCGTGCGGGTGCAGCCCGATCGACGGCTCGTCGAAGATATAGGTGACGTCGGTCAGCGGGGAGCCCAGGTGCTTGATCATCTTGATCCGCTGGGACTCCCCACCGGACAGGGTGCCGGTCGCCCGGTCCAGGGACAGGTACCCCAGGCCGATCCTCACGCAGGACTCCAGGATGTCGGCCAGGCGAGCGATGAGCGGCGCCGGGCCGGCATCTCCAAACCCGGCGTCTTCGGCCCCGGCGCCTTCAACCCTCAGCCCCCGCACCCAGTCGAGCAGATCGCTGATCTGCAAGGCGCAGACCTCGGCGATGTTCTTCTGCCCGTTCCCTTCCCCGATCGTCACTGACCTGGCCCTCTCCCCCAACCGGGTGCCGTGGCATTCGGGGCAGGTCTGGAAGACGATCGCGCGGTCGACGAACCGGCGGATGTGCGGCTGCATCGCCTCGCGGTCCTTGGCCAGCATGGACTTGCGGATCCGCGGTATCAGGCCCTCATAGGTCAGGTTCGTCCCCTCGACCTTGATCTTGGTGGGCTCCTTGTACAGCAGATCGTCCAGCTGCTTCTTCGTGAAGTCCCTGATCGGCTTGTCCATCGGCAGCACGCCGGAGAACACCCGGCCGTACCAGCCGTCCATGCTGTAGCCGGGCACCTTGAGCGCCCCGTCGTTCAGCGACAGCGAATCGTCGTAGAGCTCCTCCAGGTCGAAGTCGCTGACCTGCCCACGGCCCTCGCAGCGCGGGCACATGCCGCCCAGCACCTCGAAGCTGCGCCGCTCCTTGACCTGGCGCCCGCCCTTGTTCAGGGTCACCGCCCCGGCTCCGGATACCGAGGCGATATTGAAGGAGAAGGCATTGGGCTCGTCCAGCCGCGGGCTGCCCAGGCGTGCGAACAGGATGCGCAGCAGCGGGTTGACGTCCGTGGCGGTGCCGACGGTGGAGCGCGGATTGGAGCCCAGGCGCTCCTGGGACACGGTGATGTCGGTGCTCAGCCCTGCCAGCACGTCCACGTCCGGCCGTGTCTGCGAGGGCATGAAGCCCTGCAGGAAGGCACTGTAGGTCTCGTTGATGAGCCGTTGCGATTCCGCCGCGATGGTCGCGAAGACCAGGGAGCTCTTGCCCGATCCGGACACTCCTGTGAAGGCGGTGAGACGTCGTTTGGGCAGTTCCACGTCGACTCCGCGCAGATTGTGCTCGCGTGCGCCGCGGACGACGATCATATCGTGGACATCGGCTGGGTGTGCGCTCATGCCTATAGGGTAGTGGCATGACCCACGTTTTCATCTCCGTCGACATGGAGGGCATCGCCGGTGTCGCGACGCCGGCCCAGGTGCACCGCGGCACCGATGACTATGAGCGTTCCCGCGCCCTCATGGCCGGCGAGGTCAACGCCGCGATCGAGGGGGCGTACGCCGGGGGTGCCACCCGGGTGACGGTCAACGACGGCCACGGTGACAATGCGAACCTGCGCCCGGAGGAGCTGGACACACGGGCCACCCTGTTGATGGGCCAGCCCAAGCTGGCCGGTGGCATGATGGCCGGCGCCCAGGACGCCCACATCGCCCTGCTGATCGGCTATCACGCCGCGGCAGGCACCACCGGCGCGGTGCTGGACCACACGGTCTCCGGTGGCGCCTTCGCCCGGATCCGGGTGGACGGTGAAGTCTGGGGCGAGGCGGATGTCAATGCCGCCATCGCAGCCCAGTTCGGCACGCCGATCGGCCTGGTGACCGGTGATGACAAGGTCTGCCGTTCGTTCGCCTCGCGCTATCCGCTGGGCCCGCACGCCATGGCGCTGACCGTCGACGTCAAGGCCTCGCTGGGCAATGGAGTGATCCACTCCCTGCACCCGGAGGTCGCCCGCGAGCGCATTCAGATCGCCGCCGAGGCCGCCGTCACCAGGGTGGCAGCGGCCACTGCGGACACCCGGCCAGAACCGCCTGCGCCCCACTCCCTGCGCGCGACCCTGCGGCGCACGGCCCAGGCAGATCACTGCATGTTGGTGCCGGGTACGGTACGCGCCTCGGCCTATGACGTGGAGTACGCGTGCACCGATGCGCTCGAACTGCGCAATATGCTCAAGCTCTTCTCGATCACCGCGGCCGCGGCATGACCACTTCCGCGCCCCGCGTCCTCATCGTCCAACACGAGGACTCCGTCTCCCCCGATCTGGCCGGCGCGCGCCTGGCGGCAGCAGGGGTCGAGACCACCACGGCCGGCCCAGCCTGGGTCCCGCAGGATTCTCGCGACTTCGACGGAGTCCTGGTGCTCGGCGGCACCATGGGCCCCACCGACGACGAGGCCGCACCGTGGCTGCCCGCCGTCCGCCACCTGATCCGCGACGCCGTGGACACCGACACTCCCCTGTTGGGCCTGTGCCTGGGAGCCCAGCTGCTGGCCGAATCGACCGGCGGCCGGGTGCACGTCAATCCGCGCGGGCCCGAGGTCGGCGTCCACGATGTCGCCTTCGCACCCGAGGCGAGCGGCGATCCGCTGTTCGGACGGTTCGCGGGCACGCGGAAGGCGGCGGTGGAGTTCCACTGGCTGGAGGTCGCCGAGCTGCCGGCCGGCGCCGTGAACCTGGCCGGCAACGCCCATTCCGCGCAGCAGGCCTTCCGGGTCGGGCGGAACGCCTGGGGTACCCAGTTCCATCCCGAGGCCCTGGCCGACACCGTGGACCGGTGGGCACACAGCCACGCTGACCTGGCCTCGCAGGCCGAGGAGATCACGGTGCGGGCCCGGGCCCTGGAGCCCGAGCTGGCCGAACGTTGGGCGGGACTGTTCGATGCGTGGATCGGCGTCGTCGCAAAGAGGAGTGCAGATGCTGACCATTGACGCCTATGAGGTGACCGACCCGGCCTGGGTCCGGGATCTGGTCCGCCGGGTGGGCTGGGGCACCCTGGTCACCCACGGCCCCTCCGGGATCGAGGCCTCGCACTATCCGTTCCTGCTCGAGGAAGCAGGCGAGGACATCGTCCTGCTGACCCATCTGGGAAAACCCGATGATGAGCTCCTCGATCTGACGGGTGAGGCCATGGTGCTCATCGATGGACCACACGGCTATATCTCCCCGTCGTGGTATCCGCCGGAGCAGATCATCCCCACGTGGAATTTCATGAGCGCGCATCTGTGGGGCGTGCCGGAACTCCTGGAGCCCGAGGAGAACTACCGGGTGCTCACGCGCCTCGTCGACGAGTTCGAGGCCCCGGTCGAGGCTCCCAGTTCCCTGCGCCTGGACGAGGCGATGACCAGGAGGGTCGCGGCGGCGACCACGGGACTGCGCATCCGCGTCACGCGTTTCCGGGGAAAGAACAAGCTCAGCCAGGACAAGGATCCGGCAACGGTCCGCTCGATTGTGCAGCACCTGGCGGGGACGGGCCCCTATGCGAATGCGCCGCTGGCCCGGGCAATGAGCAGCGAGTTAAATCTCTGAGCCCACCCTATATCCTCATTGCTTAGGTCGTGCTAAGCTCCGTCTCTGTGAACACCACTGCCGTGGACGCTCCGACGTCCGCCACCCGTCCCCGCATTCCCGCCGTTCTGACCGTCCTGGCCTGCTGGCTGGTCATCGTCTTCGACGGCTACGACCTCATCGTCTTCGGCGCGGTCAAACCCGTGCTCATGCAGGAGGACTGGGGTCTGACCCAGGCCACCGCGGGCACCCTTGGCTCCGTCGCCTTCATCGGCATGATGATCGGCGCACTGATCGCCGGCCGGCTGTCCGATGCCCTGGGCCGGGTCCGCACGATCGTGGCCTGCACTCTGCTCTTCACCCTGGCGACTGTGGCCTGCGGCCTGGTCGACAGTGTCTTCACCTTCGGCCTGCTGCGCCTGGTGGCGGGCCTCGGCCTGGGCGGCGTGATGCCGGCGACCAACGCGCTGGCCACCACCCTGGTGCCCGCCCGGATGCGCGGGGTGATGACGACGATCATGATGTCCGGCGTGCCCGTGGGCGGTTCCGCCGCTTCGCTCATCGGCCTGAGCGTCATCCCTGCCGCCGGGTGGCGGCCCATGTTCTTCCTGCCACTCCTGGTCATGCTCGTCGCCCTGCCCCTGCTGCTGTGGGGAGTGTCGGCCCTGGGACGCGCCGGACACGATGTCTCGACCACCGGGGCACCCGCCCGGGTGCAGGCACAGCGCGTGGCGGCTGGGACCTCGGCCGAACTCGCCGCGGCCGACTCGGATGCCGGTTCCGGCTACGGCGCCCTGTTCCGCAGCGGCTTCGCCCGCACCACCATCGTGTTCTCACTGGCCTTCCTGTGCTGCCTGTTCGTCTGGTTCGGGCTCGGCACCGAACTGCCGAATCTGATGACCCAGGCCGGTTACGGGCTGGGGTCGGCACTGACCTTCAGCCTGGCGCTCAACCTGGGCGCGGTGGGCGGCAGCGTGCTGACCGCCTGGGCCTCGGTGCGTTTCGGCACCGTGCCCACCGCCGCGGTGGCAGCCGCCGTGTGCGTGCTGGGCCTGCTGCTCATGCTAACCCACCCGAGCACCGGCATGATCTACGTGTGCATGGTCGCCGCCGGCATCGGCACCCACGGCACCCAGTGCCTGGTCATGGGCGCGGTGGCCCAGGCCTATCCCGACCATCTGCGCGGCACCGCCCTGGGCGTGGTCATGGGCTTCGGCCGGCTGGGTGCGATCCTGGCCCCGCAGCTGACCGGTCTGCTACTGGCGGCCCAGGCCGGGGTCCCCTCGGTGTTCCTGGCCTATGCCTGTGGCGGACTGGGTGTGACCATCCTCTTGGCCACGTCGATCCGCCGAAGCCGCAGGGCAGCGCTCGCAACCATGCTTGATTGATTGCACAGGCTGCGCCATTAGGCTGGACGCACGATGCACCCCATTCGAGGAGTACAGATGAAACGCGGCATGATCGTATTCGCGCTGGGCGCAGTCTGCGCACTGGCCCTGACGGCCTGTGGCGGCGGTGGCGCGGCCTCGTCTTCCGGAGGGGACTCGACACCCACCATCGAGGGCAAGTGGAAGGCCGAGGATCCGAAGGATGCCTATCTGGAATTCGGTGCCCCCGATGGCGATGGCAAAGGATCATATAAGGGTAAAGACGGCTGCAACAGCATCGCTGGCACCTTCACCATGCAAGCCGATAACGCCGACGTCAAACAGGGCCCCAGCACCCTAATGGCCTGTCCTGGAGTCAACGACTGGCTGAGCAAGATCGGCTCGCTGAGCATCGCCGGAGACAATATGACTGTCAAGGACGACAAGGGCAAGGAGATCGGCACTCTGACGCGTGCCGACTGAGTAGCCCACACCCGTAGCCGACAACCCCTCTTGCCGAACGGTGTACGTGTTCAGGCTGTGAGATTTCTTAGAAATCAGGTTGCGTTTTGGTAACAGTCCGTGCCAGACTTGGTCCCCGTAAAGACGTTACTTCATTATTCGCACCACGGAAGTAGCTGCATTTAGCACCAAGCAACCTGCTAACGATTTGCAAGGGACTGAACACATGCACGCTCCCACACCGGGGAAGAAACTTGCCGCCATCGGCGCGGCCGCGGCTCTGGCCGCGGGCTCCGCAATGATCGCTGCACCCGCCATGGCGGCTCCTGCCGCAGGCGGCGAAGGCGGCACCGCGTTCGCCAAGGCAGCCAGTACGGCATTCGCCGCAGACACCAAGGCCGCTGCCAAGACGAAATCGGCCAAGGCCTCAAAGATCGCAGCCATGGGCTTCGGCAAGGACGGCGAAGTCGTCGTCCAGTCGACCGACAAGGCCCTCACCGCCGACAGCGATGAACTCAAGTCCATCAAGGCCTATGCCGCCAAGGAAGGCAAGGACCTGAAGGTCAGCTTCATCGGCACCAAGGGCTACGAAGCTTATGGGGCCACTGCCAAGATCGACAAGAAGTCTGTGGCCAAGGGCGAGACCTTTGCCGACAACGGCAAGTCCATCAAGGACCTGGTCAACGGCGCCGGGTACATAATGCTCACCAGCGCGACGCAGGGCTCTCTCTGCTCGACCGGGTTCAACGCCACCGAAGGCGGCAAGCCGATCATCATCACCGCCGGTCACTGCACCGAGGGTATGGACGGCAAAAAGGCCTACCGCGAGGCTCCGTCCTCGTCCGAGGCCGTAGCCGGCAAGGGCGCATCCGAATTCCTCGATGGTGACGCTTCCGGCGCAAAGCCCTTCGGCACCGTCACGTATTCGCAGTTCGGTCCGACCGCGATCGACGAGAACGAGACGCAGCTGCCCGAGGGCATCACGCCCGCCAAGGCGCAGGACTTCGGCCTGCTCGCCGTCGATGGCGGCCTCAATCTGAACCAGCCCGGTGTCACAACCAACTGGAACGAGAAGGACGCCAAGAACGAGGACAATCTGGCCAAGGACACCACTCCGGTCAAGGGCGTCCACGACGTCACCACCAAGGATGTGGGCTCCGATGTCTGGCGCTCCGGCCGTACCACCGGCAAGCAGACCGGTCCGATCGGCTACGAGGACCAGCAGACCATTGCCATCGTCGACGGTTACTCGAACATCGGCGGTCGCCTGGTCTATGGTTTCGCCTCCGAGACCCTGGCCGATCACGGTGACTCCGGCGGCGCCGTTATGAAGGGTGATCAGGCCGTGGGCGTCGTCTCCGGCGGCTCACCCGCCAAAGCGGGCCACAAGGCATTCCTGTGGACCGCTGAATTGGCCGAGGGTCTGACCCAGCTCAAGAACAAGGGCCACAACGTTAAGGTGACCACGGACGGCGACACCACGACTCCTCCGGGGACCCCGGAGCCGACGGACACGACGACGGCTCCCACCGAGGAACCGACGACGCCGGCTCCGACGGACGAGCCGACGACCACGGCTCCCACCGAAGAGCCCACCTCGCCGGCACCGACCACGACGGCTCCCACCGAGAAGCCGACCACGGATGCACCGACGACTCCGGCTCCCACCTCCTCGGCTCCCACCACGGAACCGACGCAGACCTCGAAGCCGACGCAGACCACTGAGGCTCCGAAGGCCGATCCGAAGCTGACGATCGACCCGAAGAAGGTCTCGGCGAAGAACTTCGTCAACGAGAAGAAGGGCGTCACCCTCAAGGTGGCGAACCTGGAGAAGGGCCAGAAGGTCGACTTCACGGTGAGCCCCTCGGGTAAGAACGTCAAGCCCTACGAACTGACCGCCACCGCCGATGCCAATGGCACCGCGCAGTGGAAGGTCTACGGCACCAGCGCCAGCGATCCCGAGGTCTACGTCGGCAAGTACCAGGTCAAGGCCCAGCCCCAGACCGATGCCAAGGCCGCGAATGATCCGCTGACCGGTTCGTTCCAGGTCGTCTCCGGCGATGCCAACCCCGGTGGTGGCGATAACGGCGATGACAACGGCAACGGCTCCGGCGACAATGGCTCGGACGACAACGGTTCGGGCGATAACGGCAAGGAACTGCCCAAGACCGGTGTGACCTCGGCCCCGCTGCTCGGCGGTGCCATCGCACTGATCCTGGTCGGCGCCGCCACGGTCTTCCTGGCCCGCCGCAAGAAGAACTGAGCTTCTTCGTTCTGAGGTGATCCGATCACCTCGGAAAAACGGGGCCCCACTCCTCACGAGTGGGGCCCCGTTGCGCATTCAGGTCCGGCACCGCCCCGGTGCCCGGAGCCACTGTGCCTAGAATGCGTGTATGACTTCCGCACCCACATCACATGCCCAGGGGCTCATCGACTTCGTCGTCGACTCCCCCACCTCCTACCACGCCGCGGCCACCGCGCGCGACGCCCTGGTCGCAGCGGGCTTCACGGAACTGGATGAGACGCGGGCCTGGGATCTGGAGCCGGGCGGACGCTACGTCGTGGTGCGCGAGGGCTCCCTGGCGGCCTGGGCGATCCCGTCGACGCTTCCCGAATCCGCCGCCTTCACGATCGTGGGCACCCACACCGATTCCCCGGCCTTCAAGCTCAAGCCGCTGCCGGACTTCACCCACGAGGGCGCGAACCAGGTGGGCGTGGAGATCTACGGCGGGCCCATTCTGAACTCCTGGCTGGACCGCGAACTGTGCTTCGCCGGCCGCCTGGCCCTGAGCGACGGCCGCGTCGTGTTGGCCCGCACCGAACCGATCGGCCGCATCCCGCAGCTGGCCATCCACCTGGACCGTTCGGCCAATGAGAAGCTCATGCTGGACAAGCAGCAGCACACCCAGCCGGTCATCGGCCTGGAGCACATCACCGGATCGGCCGACAACGCGGCCGCCTCCTCCCTGGTACTGGGACTGCTGGCCGAATCCGCAGGGGTCACGGCCGAACAGATCGCCGGCTACGATGTGCACACCATCCCGGCCGAACGCCCCGCGCTCTTCGGTGCCCACCGGGAGTTCCTGGCCTCGCCGCGCCTGGACAACCTGGCCTCGGTCTACCCGGCCGTCACGGCACTGGCCGCGGTCGACCCGGATGCCATCACCTCGGTCGCACTGGTCGCGGCCTTCGACCACGAAGAGGTCGGCTCGGGCACCCGCTCGGGGGCCTCGGGCCCCATCCTGTCCGACATCACCCACCGCATCGTCGAGGCCCTGCACCCGGGTTCCACCCGTCCGGCCGAGGACTATCTGCGGGCCATCGCCGCCAGCGTCTGCATCTCCTCCGATGCCGGGCACGCGGTCCACCCGAACTTCCCCGGCCACCACGACCCGGTCGTGCGCCCGCACCTGGGCGCCGGCCCCCTGCTGAAGATCAACGCGCAGCAGCGCTACGCCACGGACGCCCTGGGCACCGCCGTATGGGAGCGCGCCTGCGCGGCCGCCGGCGTGCACTCCCAGCCCTTCGTCTCGAAGAACACGATGCCGTGCGGCACCACGATCGGCCCACTGACCGCCCAGCGCCTCGGCGTCACCACCGTCGACGTGGGACCGGCCCTGTGGTCGATGCACTCGGCCCGCGAGATGTGCGCGGTGGCCGATATCGCGGCCCTGCACGACGCCCTGGCACAGGCCTTCAGGCGGTGAAGTGACGGTAGGCGATGAGGCGACGGTAGACGCAGACCGCATCGAGGCCGAACTGCGCCTGCCCGCCTACCGGGACCTGACCCCCACCCTGGACTACCTGGTGCGCACGCTGTCCGGCGCGGTCTACATCGAGGACGTCTCCGGGCGGCTGCTGTTCACCCATTCGGCACCGCACCCGGACGACTGGCGGTGGGACTTCACACCGTTATCGCAGCCCTCGGTCGCCGGGTTCGAGAAGTCCCTGCGGATCTGGTCGCGTTCGGGGCGGACCTATATCGCGATCCCGGGCGACCAGTCCTTCCGATACCGCCGCACGATCATCCCGCTGACCTATCACGGGCAGATCTTCGCCTTCGTCCACCTGGTCAACTCGCGCCTGCCCACGCCGGTCCCGCGCACCGAGGACAACACCGCGACCCGATTGGTCGCCATCCTCGGCGACAAGCTGTTCATGCTCGTCATGGGCCGGCTCAACGAATTCCGGCATCCCGACGCGCCCGCCGTCCCTTCCGGGGCCGAGGACGCGGTCGGCTGTGCGGTCACGACCCTGACCGCGGGCGTGGGCGGGCATCCGGCCGACCGGATCCTCGACCACGAATCGGTGGCCCGGCTGGCAGGCCTGGCCCTGCAGAGCGCTCTGCTGGCCGCCGGAGGGCCGGTGGAGACCGTGGATTCGCACATCGTCCACTCCGCCGACCGGATCGAGCTCGTCCAGCAGCTGCGCTTCGCCCGGCCGATGGACCCTGCAGCCCTCGAAGCGCTCTATCGCTCGGCCCTGCAGGACCTGGGCTGGCGACTGAACCTGGGGCTCGGCGTCATCTCCGACGGCACCGAACGCACCGAGCGAGCGGAGGCCGAGGCCAGGGCGCTACTGAGCATGGCCCCGCCGGATCACGACCGCACCAGGGTGTTCACCCGCGGCGACGGCGGTCTGCAGTCCCTGGCCCTGCTCAAACGCGGCGGCGCGGGTTTCACCCGCTATGCCGAGCACATCCGCGCTGTCCTGTACGCGGCGGACCCCGTGCTGGCCACGACGGCTGTGGCCTATGCCGGATCCGAATGCAATGCCTCGGACACCGCGGCGCGGCTGGCCGTCGACCGGCGCACCGTCAACCACCGACTCCACCGAATCGCGGAGATCACTGGCCTGGACCTGCCGGCCTTCCCCGCGAAGATCATCCTGTACCTGACATTCCTACCGGAGTCCCCGCTGGAGTAACACCCGCGTAATCCTGGTTTCCCACCCGGGAAATCGGGCTGCGGGATTTTCCCCGTTCCGGACATATCAGTGGCCGGGCCCACACCACTAGCGTGGCCGGTATGACTGACAACACCCTCACCGGGACCGTGTCGAAACGGACCCAGAACACGGTCTTCGTGATCGTGTCGATCGTGGTCGCGGTGTTCGGATCGATCATCGGCATGCAGCTGATCGCCCAGCTGGGCGTCACCCCGAACACCTCGATCATCGGCGTTCTCATCGCCATGATCATCGCCCGCATCCCGCTGGGCTGGTTCAAGCAGTTCCGCTCGATGGAATCGCAGAACCTCATTCAGACGACCATCTCCTCGGCCACCTTCGGCGCGGCCAACAGCCTGTTGCTGCCGATCGGCATCCCGTACGCCATGGGCCTGCCCCAACTGGTCTGGCCCCTGCTGATCGGCTCCGGCATCGCCCTGGCCATCGACGTCTTCATCTTCTACCGCGTCTTCGACTCACGCTTCTTCTCGGCCAATGAATCCTGGCCCTCCGGCGTGGCCACCGCCGAGGCGATGAAGGCCGGCGATCAGGGCGGCAAGAAGGCCTGGCTGCTGGGCGCCGGCATCGTGTTGGGCCTGATCGGCAGTTCGCTGGGCATCTCCATGTCCGCCTTCGGTGTGGCCTTCATCGGCAATATCTGGGCCCTGGCCTTCTTCGGCATCGGCCTGGTCGTCAACGGCTACGCCGAACCCTGGTTCGGCATCGACATCAACGCCCTCTACATCCCGCACGGCATGATGATCGGCGCGGGCCTGGTGGCCCTGCTGCAGTTCGTCTTCATGATGATCAATGCCGGACGGAAGAAGCGGCAGGGCGCCACTGCGCAGAGTGCCGCCCAGGATGCGGCCAAGGCCGAGAGCGTCAAGGGCGTGGGCCGGACCGAGGCCACCCGCAGCGAATCCGACGTCCGCAAAGCCTTCCTGACCGGCAATGTGCTGTTCATGGCCGGCGCCCTGATCCTGGCTCTGCTCGGCGGGCTGATCAGCCACATGTCACCCCTGGTGATCGTGGGCTTCGTGATCTTCGCCGGGGTCATCACCTTCTGCCACGAGATCATCGTCGGCATCGCCGCCATGCACTCCGGCTGGTTCCCCGCCTTCGCCGTCACCCTCATCTCGCTCATGCTGGGTCTGCTGCTGGGCTTCCCACCGGTGGCCCTGGCGCTGCTCACCGGCTATGTCGCGGCCTCCGGACCCGCCTTCGCGGATATGGGCTACGACTTCAAAACGGGTGCCCTGATCCGCCGCGGCGTCAGCGTCCAGGAGGAGATCTACGGCCGCCGCCAGCAGCTCAAGGCCGGCATCGTGGGCTTCGTGGTCGCCTTCGTCGTCGTGGCCATCGCCCACGACACCCTGTTCTCCCAGGGACTCATCCCGCCGGTAGACAAGGTCTTCGCCACCACGATCGAGCACGGGATCGGCGGCGAGGTGGGCCGTCAGCTGCTCATCTGGGCGATCCCCGGGGCCATCGTGCAGCTGATCGGCGGACCCAAGCGCCAGGTCGGCATCATGTTCGCCACCGGGCTGCTCATCGTCAACCCGCTGGCCGGCTGGGCGGTGCTCGTGGGCATCGTCCTGCGCTTCATCATCCTCAAAATCTGGGGCGAGAAGGGTGAGGCCATGTCCTTCACCCTGGCAGCCGGCTTCATCGCCGGCGACGCCCTGTACAGCTTCTTCTCCTCACTCTGGAAGGCACGGTAGAACATGTCTAGAACCCTGACCCGCGAAGACGGAATCGCGGCGGTCTACGGCGGCGGCGTCCTCGGCGGCGGGGGCGGCGGCCATCTGGCCGACGGCCTGGCCCGCGTCGAGCAGATCTTCGACGGCCACCTGCCCGCACCCACCCTGGTATCGCTAGACGAGCTGAGCCCGCTGGCCACAGTCGCCTGTGTGGCCCTGGTCGGTGCGCCCTCGGCCGCCGCGGCCCATATCGACGAGGCCCAGCTGATCGCCAGCGTGCGCGAACTGGCAGGTGCCGTCGAAGGCGAACTGGCCGCGCTGATGACCAATGAGAACGGACCCGCCACCACCATCAACGGCTGGCTGCAGGCGGCGGCCCTTGGCCTGCCGGTCCTCGACGCACCCTCGAACGGCAGGGCCCACCCCACCGGGGTGATGGGCGCCCTGCAGTTGCAGAAGGAGCCCGAGTACACCTCGGTCCAGGCCTTCGCCGGCGGCGCCGGAACCGCGGCCCTGACCGGGCACGTGGCGGGCAACCTGAACACGGCCGCCGCCGCGGTCCGCGCCCTGTCCGTGACCGCAGGCGGCATGGTGGGCGTGTGCCGCAACCCGGTGAGCATTCAGCGGGTGCGCGAATACGGCGCGGCCGGCGGCATCGGCTTCGCCATCGACCTGGGCCGGGCCCACCTGGCAGGGACCACCGGGGCCGAGAAGATCGCCAATGTCGTGGACTTCCTGGGCGGGAACGTGTGCTTCACCGGCACGGTGGACGGTGTCGAGCTGCGCCAGGAGGGCGGCTTCGACGTGGGCACCGTAACCCTGGGCGATGGCTCGCGCAACTGCGAACTGACCTTCTGGAACGAGTACATGACCGCCGAGCTCGCAGGCGAGCGCCTGGCGACCTTCCCCGACCTCATCATGACCCTGGACACCGAAACCGGTGCCCCCGTCGTCTCCGCCAGAATCGAGCAGGGGCAGTCCCTCACCGTCATCACGGCGGACAAATCGCGGCTGCGCCTGGGCGCCAGCATGTTCGACGCCGATCTGCTGGCGGGGATCGAACCCATACTCGGCAAGCCGATCGTGGCCCACCAGTAAGCCGTTCACCACCACCGTAAGGACATCATGCTCAAGCAGGTACTGGACACACTCGAAATCCTCGACTCCCCGCAGGCAAGCGGCCAGGCGGTCGCCCAGGCACTCACAGCGGCCGCCCCCGAGGCCTCGGCCCAGGGAATCGTCGCCGTCAGCGTGCAGCCGGTCGGCACCGACAAGGGCTCGACCGACTTCGTCAAGGTCACGATCAAGGGCACCGACGGCAAGGCCGCGGGTGGCTCGGCGCGGACCCTGGGCGTCATCGGCCGCTTGGGTGGCCTGGGTGCCAGGCCCACCCGGATCGGCTTCACCTCGGACGGCGACGGAGCGGCCTCGGCCATCGCGACCGCCTGGAAGCTGGTCCGGATGGCCGAACTGGGCGACCGGCTGCCCGGCGACGTCATCGTGGCCACCCACGTCTGCCCCGACGCCCCGACCCGCCCGCACAAGCCCGTGGAATTCATGGACTCCCCCGTGGACATGGGGATCATGAACCGCCACGAGGTCGATGAGGCGATGGACGCGATCCTGTCCATCGACACGACCAAGGGCAATAAGCTGGTCAACGTCAAGGGCATCTCCATCACCCCGGCGATCCTCGACGGCTATGTCATGGCAGTGCCCGATGACCTGCTCGACGTTCTGGAGATCGCCACCGGCCGGCCCGCCGTGACCTTCCCGATCACCAATCAGGACATCACCCCGTACGGCAATGGCGTCCACCACGTCAACAGCATCGTGCAGCCGGCCACTGCCGCCGAGGTGCCGGTCGTGGGCGTGGCCATCACAACCGAATCCCTGGTGCCGGGCTCGGCCACCGGGGCCAGCCACGAGATCGACATCGCCGATGCCGTGCGCTTCGCCATCGAAGTCGCCAAGGGCTTCGGCAAGGGCGATGTGCACTTCGTCAAGGACGATGAGGTCGCGATCCTGCAGCGCCTCTACGGCTCGCTGGGCCACCTGTACAAGGAGGCCTGATGACCATCGGCCTGCTGACCATCGGACAGTCCCCGCGAGTCGACATCACGGGCAATTTCGCCGGGTTCGACTTCGTCGAGGGCGGCGCCCTGGACGGGCTGAGCCTGGATGCCGTGCACCGCGATTTCGCGCCGGGACCCGACGACGTCGCCGCCGGGCACACGGTCTACGTGTCCCGGATGGCCGACGGGACCGAGGTCAAGGTGCTCAAGTCCGCCGTATCCCGCGGACTCCAGCAGCGCATCGACGAGATCGCCGGGGACTGCAGCGCCATCGTCGTGCTGTGCACGGGCACCTTCGAGGGCCTGCGCTCACCGGTGCCGCTGATCTTCCCCGATGAGGTGCTGCGGCGGGCCGTGGTGGACGGGGGTCTGGGGGCGCACCTGCACGTGGTGATGCCGGCGGCAGAACAACGGCCCTTCCTCGAGGGCAAGTGGGAGCCGGTGACGCAGCGCCGCAGCTTCTCCTCGGCCTCGCCCTATCAGCCCTTCCCCGCCGCCGAGGTCGCGCGTTCCGTTCTGCGCGACGGTACACCCAGCGGGGTCGTCTTGGACTGCATGGGCTTTAGGGCCGAACACCAGGAGGCGCTGGCGGCTGCCCTGGCCGAGGCCGGCGCACCCGATCTGCCGATCATCCTGCCCCAGCGGGCCGTCCCGGAGTACGTGGCCGGGCTGGAGTAGGCCGCCGGTTCGTACTGTCCCGTCCCGCCTACCGCAGCGCGCGATCCACGGCGAGCGCCAGGCCCGTCCTGGTGCCCACGCCCAGTTTCCGCCTGGCACTTTTCAGGTGACTCTTGACGGTGGTCTCCGAGAGGAACATGCGCGCGGCGATCTGCTGGTCCGTCAGGTCCTCGATGACCAGTTTCGCGGCCTCGAACTCCTGCGGGGACAGCAGGGCCACCCGTTCGCGGGCCTGGGAGCGCTGTACCAGCGTGGTGTCGCGGTGGATCTGCGCCAGCAGGGTGGCGGTGGCACCACCGGACATGAAGCCGTCGCCCGCGGCGATCCGCAGGATCGCTGCGGCCAGGGCCTGTGGGTCCTAGTTCTTGAAGATGTAGCCCACGGCTCCGGCCGCCACCGCCCGGGCCACGTCATCGCCGGCGTCCAGAGTGGTGAGCACTGCGATCGTGGGTGCGGGGGCCAGGGCCGCCAGCCTGGCGGTGGCCTCGAACCCGTCCATCACCGGCATCGCCAAGTCCATCAGCACCACCTCGGGGTAGTGCAGCGCGTACTGTTCCAGGGCCTCGGCCCCGTTGGCGGCGGTTCCCACAACCTCGATGGCCGGGACCGTGTCCAGGTAGCCGCCCACGAAGTTGCGCACCATGGGCTCGTCGTCGACGACCAGCACCCGCACCGGGGCGGGACGTTCGGGGATTCGCGGACTCACCCGAAGATCATAGTCGGCTCAGCCCTCGCCGGGCCACGGCAGAGTCGCGTCGACGATGAACTCGCCCTGGAACGGACCGATCCACACCTGGCCGCCCAGCCGCTGTGCCCGTTCCCGGATCCCGGTCAGCCCATTGCCCCCGCCGGGCACCTGGGCTCCCACGGCCGCCAACGGATTGGCCACCCTGATGCGCGCGCCCCGCTCCGGGTCCGCCGTCACCGATAGGCTGATCGGCGTTCCGGGAGCGTGTTTGGCCGCGTTCGTCAGCGCCTCCTGCACCATCCGGTACACCGAGTTCTCGAACACCGCGTTCGCGGGCTTCGCCCGGTCGACCATGATCATCGCATCGACGGGGGTACCCGTCTTGCGCACATTCGCCACCAGGTCGGGGATCCCATTCATCGCAGCGGTCGGCGGGGCGCCGGCGGCGCGTGGATTCGAGCGCAGCCCACCCACCAGGGTCCGCATATCGTTCAGTGCCTCGTTTGCCTGCCCCCGCAGGGCCGCAGCGGCCTGGGCGGTGGCGGTATCACCGGCCCGGCGTTCCAGAGCCGATGCCTGCATCGACATCAGGGAGAGGCGGTGGGCCTGCGAGTCATGGAGTTCGCGGGCCAACCGATCGCGTTCCCCGCGGCGGGCCAGCTCCTCGCGGGCATCGGTGGCCCTGCCCCGTTCGAGCGCTGCGCGCCGATTGGCGCGCAGCAGATAGCCAATCCCCACGCTGAGTCCATAGCAGGCCAGGGCGAGCAGTGCGAGCACGCTAGCGGTGGTGCCGCGGGTGACCAGGGCATCGGCCGAGGTGATTCCGGGATCCGAGTCCATCGGGACGAACAGCGCCCCCACCACGGTGTTCAGAGGATCGCGCAGGCTGTCGCGGATCACGGTGAAGACCAGGACGATCGCTGCTGCGATAGCGCTCATGCCGGCCTGCCGGCGGGTACCGCGCCGCACCAGCTGGTGGGTGCCGATGAGCATGAGCAGGTAGTCCATGCCGATGAGCGCCAGCACGGCTCCCGCGGCGAACGTCAGCCAGGGCACCCGGAAACGGAGGAAGACACTGCCCCACAGGATCATGGAGGTCAACCACAGGAGGATCTCGAGGGCGATCGGCTCGCTCGCGGCATCCGGCGCCCAGAAGAACGTCGTATGGCCGGTCGCATTCGCCTCGCCTAAGACGGAGAGGAAGATCGCCAGGAAGAAGTACAGGATGCCCAGGACGATGCGGCCGCCCTGGCGCAGCCAGGGCGGTACACCGGTCGT
This sequence comes from Brevibacterium sp. 50QC2O2, assembly GCF_024580675.1. Taxonomy (NCBI): domain Bacteria; kingdom Bacillati; phylum Actinomycetota; class Actinomycetes; order Micrococcales; family Brevibacteriaceae; genus Brevibacterium; species Brevibacterium sp. 50QC2O2. The sequence goes on along the minus strand of NZ_JANIJZ010000005.1, from coordinate 173,898 downwards.
GGATTCAGGGGTCACCCCTCCAGATTAACCGGGCCCGGTGACACGGGAATCCTCCGATCGGTCGGGCGGGTGGGACCGATCGGAGGATGTGCGGGGCCCGGCCGGACCGCGAGTCTTGAGGGGCAAGAGAAACCCGAACAGAAACGGATCGGCCATGACCACTCCTCCCCCGAACCCCTACCCCTCCTACCCCGCACCGATCCCGCCCAAGAAGGGCAAGGGCAAGAAGATCGCCGGGTTCGGCTGCCTGGGCCTGATCGTCGTGGTGCTCATCGTCATCATCGCCTCGTGCGCTTCGATTCTCGGCGGTGGTTCCGACGGTGCGACCGGAGGGTCGGCTGCAGGATCCGGCGAGGACGCCCAGAAGTCCGCGCAGGTCGGCGACGCCGTGACCAGTGGGAACTTCGAGGTCACCGTCACCAAGGTGGGCAAAGACAAGACCAGGGTCGGCAATGAGTACCTCGGCAAGAAGGCCCAGGGCCGGTTCGTCCAGGTGAACATGACGATCAAGAACGTGGGCGACTCCGCGGAGTACTTCTCCGACACCGACGTCAAGCTCAAGGACGCCAAGGGCACGGAGTACTCCGCCGATTCCGAGGCCGCCGCCTACATCTCCGATTCCAACGCCCTGTTCGAGCAGATCAACCCGGGCAACACGAACAAGGGCATCGTCGTCTTCGACGTTCCCAAGAAGGTCATTCCGACCACGCTGGAGTTCCAGGGCGGGCTGTTCGACTCCCCCATCGCGGTGGACCTGACCAAGTAGGGGCTCGGCTGTGCGGAGGGGCTTGATCTGATAGAACGAACGTATGATCAATGAGCCCTCCGCCTACGCCGAGCACACGACGCGGCTGGCCCGCGAACTCACCGCGGCCCTCGTCGCCGAATCCGATGACACCACCCTGGCCGGCCGGGTCGCCGAAATCGCCTCCCGGCTGACCGAGGCCGCGGCGGCCCCGCAGGACGTGACCGTCGACGATCCGCTCGTCTTCCGCACGGTCTTCGGGGCCGGCCGCGGTCCTGTGACCTCGGCACGCAACCCCATCGCCCCACCCGTGGACGTCGACTTCGACGGCGAGCAGGCGGTGGGCCTGGTGACCCTGGGCCTGCAGTACCAGGGCCCGCCCAACCGCGTGCACGGCGGTATCGTGGCCCTGTGCTTCGACGATGTGCTCGGCGCCGCCGCCCATGTGGGCGGCCGGGTCCCGGCCTTCACCCGCGAGCTGACGATCACCTACGATGCGGCCACTCCCCTGGATACGCCCCTGGAGTTCCGCGCCTGGATCGAGTCGGAGTCCGGCCGCAAGCGCTTCATGGCCGGCGAGGTCAGAGCAGGTGGACAGGTCACCGCCCGGGCGCGCGGGCTGTGGATCTCCCCGCGCGAACCCATCGAATTCCCCGTACTGTAGGAGGACCAGGATGACAAACTACCCCATGACGACGACACCGTATGCCGAACACACGGCCCGCCTGGCCCGCGAACTCACCGCAGCGCTGACCACGCTCGACGACGATGCGGAGCTGGCGGGCCGGGTGCGCGTCCTGGCAGCGGAACTGGCCCGGACCTCGGCGGCACCGCAGGACGTCGTGGTCGACGATCCTTATCCGCAGTCCGTCTACGTGTCCACGGGCATCAACCCGATCGCCTCGGCGCGCAATCCGATCGCCCCGCCCATGCCGATCCGCTACGAGGGCGATATCGCCGTGGGCGAGGCCTCCCTGCCCCTGCAGTACCAGGGCCCGCCGAACCGCGTGCACGGCGGCATCCTCGCAGCCTGCTTCGACCAGGTCGCCGGAGCCGCGGCCCATGTGGGCGGGCGCCGCCCGTCCTACACCCGGGAGCTGACGATCACCTACGACGCCGCGACTCCCCTGAACACGCCGCTGGTGTTCCGCGGCTGGATCGACCGCGAGGAGGGCCGCAAGCGCTTCATGGCCGCCGAGGTCACAGTCGACGGGCAGATCACCGCCAGGGCCCACGGCCTATGGATCGCGCCGCGCGACCCAGCTGACTTCGGGAAGTAGTCTGCAGGGTGGCCGATAAACCCGAAGGACCGTGGTACGCATACGCCCCGCGCAGCGGAGCGGTCTTCAAGGGCGGCGACCCGGATGGATCCACGGCCGGTCCGGAGGACGACGAGGAACCGATGCTCGATGCGCAAGGGCGCAGAACGATCCGGTTCATGGAGGAGTACACCGTCGAATATCCCTTCTGGGAGGTCGGCCCAGGACCACTCGACGCCGCAGACCTGAGTCTGTCGGATGCGCTCGACCGGCGCTCCCGCAAGCTCATGGAGTTCTGGGAGGCGCATCACGAGTACGATTCGGGTTGGGACGCCGAGTCCAACCGCAATGAGTGGTACCGGCGCGGCGATGAGGTGATCGGGCACCTACTGCGCGAACTGGGCCCGGACTTCGTCGTCAGGGATGAGCGCTGGTCCTGAGCGCGGGACCAGCGCGAGAAGCGATATAGGCTGAACACCACTATGGAAGACCACGCCGTTCCCCTGCTCGACGATACGGACCTGCGGATCGTCGCCTGTCTGCGCGCATCCGGGCGGGCCACGGCAACGGAGATCGCCGAGGCCGCGGACATCGACTACGCCGCCGCCCGCCGGTGCCTGGCCCGCCTCCTGGACTCCGACACCGTGCAGATCACCGCCCTGGTCGACCCTGCACTGCTGGACCAGTCAGTCGTGGGCTTCCTATGGTTGCACTCACGCGCACTGCATACGGACATCGGCGTGCGCCTGGCGGCCAAACACGGAGTGAACTGGGCGACCCTGACCATCGACGGGCGCACCGCCGTCGCCCAGATCAACTGCGCCACGCCCGCCGAATTCCTCACCCTGACCGATGAGATCCGCTCCTGGCCGGGCGTCGACGCACTGGAGTCGGCGATCGTCATGCGCTCCTATATCGGCCCGCGCTCGGCCAGCACCTTCCGGCTGCCGGGGGCCTCGGCCACGGCCGAGCACTCCCCCACCCAGTGGCTGGGCAGCACCGCTCTGGAAGCGGTGGACGATACGGACCGGGAGATCCTGCACGTGCTGCGCGCCGATGGCCGCGCCACCCTGACCCAGATCGCCGAGGCCGTGGACATCCCGCTGTCCACCGCCCGCCGCCGCGTCAACCGGCTGCTCAGCTCGCCTGGCGTGCGCATGCAGTGCCGCGTCAAGCCGGCGGCCCTGGGCCTGGACTACTACGCCGGGGTCAGCATCAGGGTGCACCGCGACGCCGGCGGCCTGGCCCGCACCCTGGCCGTGCACCCGGCGACCTCCTGGGTGTCCGAGGTGACCGGCCCTGCCGCCGTGACCATCGAGTTCCTGGCCGCGGACCAGGCGGAGATGACCCGCGCGATCGACGCGGTACTGGCCGATGAGCGGGTCGCCGATGTGCGCGTCGACTACTACTCGCAGAACGTCAAGGACACCGGCCTGTGGTGACCGCTGGACACCCGCCTCAGTGATCGAGCATGTCGGCGGGGCTGCACCCGACCTTCGGCACTTCCTTGAGCTCGGGATTCTCCTTGTAGATCTCGTCGAGCAGCGAGGTGTCGAACAGGTCCTCGCGCTTGATATCGCCGAACCCCGACTGGGCCAGTGACTGCATGTTCTTCTCGATCAGGTCATCGCTCATCGTGAACAGCCCGTTCTTGCGCGTCTCATCGGTGACCATGATCTGCGAGTCCGCGCACAGGATCTTCTTCTGCGCATCCGCGTCGAGCCCCAGGTCCTTGCCGTAGGTGTGCAGGGCGTAGTCCGCGGCCTGGTCCGGATCTGCCAGAGCATCGCGCCAACCGCGCACCTCGGCCTTCAGCGCCGCCTTGATCTGCGGTCGCTTGGTCTTCAGCGCATCGCCGGTGACCTCATAGCAGTACGTCATATTGTGGATCCCGAACTGGCTGACCAGATCGCGCCGGTAATCGAAGCCGATGTTGTTCAGCGCCACCATGTACTCCGGCCCGAAGGCCAGCACCGCGTCGACCTCGCCGCCGGCCAGGGTCGTCGCATCACCCTGCCAGGGCACCACGGTCACGGACTTCGGGTCGATCTTATTGGCCTCGAAGATCGCCTGGATGACCGGTTGATTCGCGTCCTGGACCGCGATCTTCTTGCCCACCAGATCCTTGGCCCCGGCGATCCCGGAATCAGCCGCGGAGATCACCGCGATCGGCGTCTCCTGGTACTGGCAGCCCACGATCGACAGCGGAGCGCCGGCCTTGATCGCCTGGGCGGCGTAGTCGGGCCCGTCGATGCCGTAGAGCGCATTGCCCTGCACCACGTCGCTGGCCACCGGGGGCGAGGCCTGGCCGCCGGAGAGCAGCTCCGCCTTGGAGAAGCCCTCGTCGGTGTAGTAGCCGTGCTGATCGGCGAAGTAGGCGCCGGCCGCGGTGATGTCCTTCTGCCAGGACAGGCGCACATAGAGTTCGCCGAACTCGCTGGTGTCGGCCACGGACCCGCAGCCGGTCAGGGCCATGACGCCTGCGGTGAGCACGGCGCCCAGGGACAGGCCCCGGCGCTTGGAGAAGAGTTTCATACCAGCCTCCTGGACCGGCGGTAGGCGATTTCGATGAAATCGACCAGCGCATAGAGGATCACGGACGCGGCGGTCGCGAAGACGACGCCGGACCACAGGCCCGCGAAGTTGAACTTGGTGACGTCCTGGATGAAGGCGGCGCCCAGGCCTGTGCCGGTGGCCAGCCATTCGGCCATCAGCGCGCCCATGATGGCGTTCGGCAGGGTCACCCGCAGGGCGGAGAACAGATACGGCACCGAGGCCGGCAGCACCACGAAGCGCGCCTGCGCACCGGACTTCCCGCCCAGCGAGTCGACGATCCCCAGCAGCGCCTTGGGCGCCGTGGCCATGCCCTCGAGCATGATGAGGAAGGCGGGGAAGAACACGATGATCGCGACGATCACCGTCACCGCGGTGTAGGACCGGCCGATCGCGATGAACATGATCGGGGCGATCGCCACCAAGGGGGCGGCTCGCAAGATCATGGCGATCGGCATGATGAGGTCGGCGAACCAGCTCACGCGGGTGGCCAGCAGGGCGCACAGGATCGCCAGCACGATGCCGACGGCGAACCCGCCCCCGGCGTCGCCCAGGGTGATCCACAGATTGTGGAAGACCTCGGCGCGACCGGTCGGATCGGCCGCGAACAGGTAGCCGGCCACGTCCAGCGGGGACTTGCCGATCACCGGGTTCATATCGGCCAGGCCGATGCCCACCCACCAGATCGCCACCAGCACGATGGCCGAGCCGATGATGCCGAAGACGTTGACCCAGATCCGCTGATCGGGGCTGGACTGCACGGGCGTGATGTCCGCAGCCCAGCGCAGCAGGCGCTTGCCGATCCACGCGACGATCGCATACCCGATGCTCGAGACCAGCACCATGACGACGATGATGCCCCAGGCCCGGTCGATCTCCAGTTCCTTCTGCGCGCGCACCAGGACGACGCCCAGGCCGTTGTCCACCCGGCCCAGGTACTCGCCGAAGATCGCGCCCATCAGCGCGCCGGGCACTGCCAGTTTCAAACCGGAGAACAGGTTGGGCAGGGCGTACCACCAGCGCACGAAGCGCAGCTTCTGGCCCTTCGACCCGCCCAGGGAGTCGACGATCGACAGCGTGCCCTTATCGCTCATCGACAGGCCGTCGATGACGTTGTTCAGGGTGATGAAGAGGACCGCGGCGGCCGACAGCACGACCATCGGGGTGCGCCCGTGCAGGGCGGTGACCAGAATCGGGCCGATCGCCACGATCGGCACGCTATAGGCGAAGAGCGCCAGCTGGGATACGAAGGGCCTGATCACGGGGAAGAACGCGGTGAGCGCGCCCAGCAGGATCGCCAGGCCGTTGCCCCAGACGAAGCCCTGGGCGGCCTCTCCCAGGGTGGCCAGCAGATTGCGGCCGTAGAAGTCCCAGCCGTCGGCGAACAGCCGGCTGAACACGGCGCCGGGTCCCGGAACCACCCCGCCACGCGATTCGAAGGCCAGGGCGGTCAGCCACCAGACCACCACGACCAGCACCAGTACGCCCGCATAGCGGGTACTGCGGACCAGGCGGGTCACTGTGCGTCCTCGCCGAACAGGATGTCGGAGATCTCGTCGACGACCCGGTGGAACTCGGGGCTGCGCAGGGTCTCGGCGGTGCGCGGACGCGGAATCGGGACCTCATAGACGGCGGCGATCGTGCCGGGGCGCCCGCTCATCACGATGACGCGGTCACTGAGCAGCACGGCCTCGGGGATCGAGTGGGTGACCATCAGGGTGGTGGGCTGGGAGGCCAGCCAGATGTCCTGGAGTTCGAAGTTCATCCGCTGTCGGGTGACATCGTCCAGGGCGCCGAAGGGCTCGTCGAGCAGCAGCACCTCGGGGGTGCGGACCAGGGCGCGCGCGATGCTGGCGCGCTGGCGCATGCCGCCGGAGAGCTGGCTGGGGTAGGCCTTGGCGAAATTGCTCAGGCCCACCAGTTCCAACAGTTCGTCCACCCGGGGGTGTCCACGGTTTCCCCTGCGATCTTGTACGGCAGTTCCAGGTTCCCCCGCACCGTGCGCCAGGGCATCATCGCGGAATCCTGGAAGGCCACGCCCACCCGGTGGGCCCGGCGGACCGCGTCGGGGCTCTGCCCGTGGATCGTGGCGGTGCCGGAGAATTCCGTGTCCAGGCCACCGAGGACGCGCATCACGGTGGACTTACCGCAGCCCGAGGGCCCGATGATGGACACGAAGTCGCCGCGGCTCATCGCGAAACTCACATCGGTCAGCGCTGTGACGTCGCCGGAGCGGGTGTGGAAGACCTTCTCCAGGTCATTCACCTGGACGCCGGGCGCATTGCCGCCCGGGCTGGTAGGTACAGGGGTGGGGCGGTCTGTCGCCATGAAGGACTCCGAAATCTCCGGTAAGAGGGTGCCGTGAAGGCGCGATGACTGGTGTTGCATAGCATATTTCGCCGTTGCTATCCTGGCAACTATTGAACGTCTTACCGGCTGAGCTGACAAACTCTTGCCATCGATACACATGTATTGGCATATTCCTAGGAGCCGCCCTGTGACCGCACCCAAAACCGTCGACACCATCGTCGAACATGCCTATATCGTCACCTTCGACGACGCCGGCACCGTCCTGGCGGACGGCTCGATCGCGATCGCAGACGGCGCGATCACCGCGGTCGGCGAGGCCGCGGACATCGCAGCCGCCTACACCGCCGCCGAGGTCATCGACGGGCGCCACCGGCTGGCGATGCCCGGCCTGATCGACGCCCACACCCACATCGCGCAGACCATGATGAAGGGCCTGTTCCCCGAACTGCAGCGCAAGGGCAAGCAGGAATGGCCCGTGTGGCGCCGCTACCTCATCCCCTTCGAGGCGAACCTCTCGGGTGAGGACATGGAACTGTCCATGCAGCTGGCGGCGGCGAACATGCTGGCCCACGGCACCACCACCTTCTACGACGCCGGCGGCCCACACCCGCACCACACTGCGCGCGCGGCCCTGGCCACCGGAATGCGCGGGATGATCGGCCGGTCCACCCTGGACGACTCCACGGAGATCCCCGAATCCATGCGGATGACCACCGACGAGGCGATCGAGGAGAACATCCGCCTGGTCGAGGACTACCCCGCCGGCGGTCTGATCACCGGTTCCATGGCGCTGCGCCAGATCATGAACTGCTCCCCGGAGCTCATCACCACGATCCACGCCGAGGCCCTGGCCCGCGGCGCCAAGGTCCACTCCCACCTGCTGGAGGGCACCGACGAGATCGACTACGCGGTGGCCCGCTACGGCAAGCGCCCCATCGACTTCCTCGTCGACCTCGGCGTCTTCGATGAGACCCTGCACGCCGCCCACGCGGTCTACGCGACCCCCTGGGACGTGCAGAAGTTCCGCGAACACGGCCCCAGCGTGGCCCACTGCCGCAACAACTACAACTTCGGCACCCCGCGGGCCCTGGAGTACTGGCGCGCAGGCGTCCCGATCGGCCTGGGCACCGACGGCGCCGCGACCAGCCAGGGCATGCTCGACATGTTCCGCATCGCCTCGGGCGTGACCATGGGCCAGCAGTACACCTACGGCCCCGTGGTCCACGAACTCGACGCGATCGCCCCGGACGAGGCCCTGCAGATGGCCACCCGAGGCGGCGCCGCCGCGCTGGGCATGGCCGGGCGGATCGGCCAGCTGACCGCCGAGGCCAGGGCCGATATCGTGCTGCTCGACCTCGACAGCGTCGACGCCTCGGTTTCGGTCACCCCGTTCAGCTACCTGGTCGATGGCGCGACCGGTCACGATGTCGATACCGTGTTGGTCGACGGGCGCACCGTCGTGTCCGGCGGCGAGGTTCTGACCGTGGACGTGGACCGCGTCGTGTCCGCCGCGCGCACCCGCCAGATCGAACTCGTCAACGACTTCAACGTCTTCTAAAAGGAGAAAACCCATGGAACCCTTCGACCTCGACGGCGGCCGCAGCCACCTGGTGCCGGAACTCATGGTCCTCGACATCGCCAAATCCCGGACCTTCTGGGTCGACCTGCTGCCCAGCGAGGTCGTCATGCACCGCGAGGCGCACGACTACCTGCGCATCGGCGAGGCCGAGATCATGATCTGCCAGGCCACCCGCCACTGGTCCACCGGCCCCTTCGATCCGCCGCTGGGCCGCGGGGTCAACTTCAAGATCTTCATCGACGACCCCGACGCGCTGCGCAATGAGCTGGTGGCCGCCGGCTACCCGATCTTCGAGGATATGAGCGAGGAATGGCCCGTGCAGGACGGCCTGGCCCGCGGCTACCGCCAGTTCCTCGTGCAGGACCCCGACGGCTACCTGGTCCGCTTCGCCAAGAAGCTCGGCGTGCACCCCGAAGAGGAGGAGACCGCACCCCCGGCCGACGCCGTTTTCGCCTCGGACACGGACGCCGAGGCAGCCACGAACGCCGAAGACCGCGCATGAGAGACTGACCACATGTATTTCTCCCCCGCTATCGCGAACATGCCCGCCTCCGGAATCCGTCGCATTGGAGAACTGGCCGCGGCCCGGCCCGGCACCATCACCCTGCAGGTCGGCGAACCCGATGCCGACACGCCCGCGAACATCAACGCGGCAGCCGCCAAGGCGATGACCGATGGCCACACGCACTATGAGCCGAACGCGGGCATCGTGCCCCTGCGCAAGGCCCTGGCGCACAAGGTCACCACGGTCAACCGGGTGCCGGCCGACTGGTCGAACATCGTCGTGACCAATGGTGCGGTGGAGGGCCTGTTCACGGTCCTGGCCAGTGTCGCGCAGGCCGGGGACGCGGTCATGATCCCGGACCCCAGCTGGCCGAACTATTCGATGATGGCCAAGATCCTGGGGGTGACCGAACAGCTCTACCCGATGGACACGCGCACCGGCGCGATCGACGTGCAGGTGCTGGAATCGATGGTCACGCCCGCGACCAGGGCGATCATGATCAACTCGCCCTCGAACCCGCTGGGCACCCTGCTCAGCCAGGAGAACCTGCGCGAGATCTACGATTTCGCGGTCCGCCACGACCTGTGGATCCTCGCCGACGAGGTCTACGACCAGTTGGTCTTCAACGGCACCATGGTCTCCATGGGCCGCGTCGAGGCCGATGCACTGGGTCTGCCCGACGATCAGATCCCGGCTGCCAGCCGAGTGATCAGCGTGTACTCCTTCTCCAAGACGTATGCGATGACCGGCTGGCGCGTGGGCTACCTGGTCGTGCCCGATGCGCTGACCGATGCGCTGACGAAGATCCAGGAGCCCGTGGTCTCCTGCGTCAACACCCCCGCCCAGTACGCGGCCCTGGAGGCCCTGACCGGCCCGCAGGACTTCGTGACCGAAGCGCGCGCCCGCTACGGCGAACGCGCCAAGCTGGCCCAGCGCCTGTTCGCCGATGCCGGCATCGACGTCACCGCCCCGGACGGCGCCTTCTACCTGTGGGTGGACACGCACGGAGATGCCCAGGAGATCGCGGAGAAGCTCGTGATCGACCACGGCGTCGCGGTGGGTCCCGGACCGGCCTTCGGACCCTCGGGCAAGAGCGCGATCCGCCTGACCCTGGCCTCTTCGGAAGCGGACCTGACCGAGGGCATCCGGCGCATCATCAACTCCGGGCTCATCGAATAATGGATCTCGGCGGCGAACTCTTCTCCGGGCCCCGGCAGTGGGACCGCTGGCCGGCCGGCGATGAGCTGGGCCGGGCGAATCTGCTCGACGCGGCCAACGTCCTGCGGGCGGCCTCGGCGATCCGCACGGGCAAGCGGTACTCGCTGGCGCTGGTGCTCAACTCGGCCGCCGGCGACGCCGTGCTCGAGGGCCGGCCGGCCACCGAGCACCGGATGCTGCGCGAGCACGCGGACTACGTGTCCGGGCGCGTGGCCGAGGTGCCCGGCGGGATGCGCTCGACCGACGACACGATCATGCTGGCCTGCCACGGCACCACGCACATCGACGCACTGGGCCACGCCTACGCCGGGGACACGCTCTACGCCGGGGTGCCGGCTGAGTCCACCAATGGTGGGTTGGAGCATGCCGATATCGCCGCCGTTGCCGCCCGCGGCGTGGTGGGTCGCGCCGTGCTGGTCGACCTGCCCCGCTTCCGCGGCACCGAACGCGTGCCACGCGGTGAGCACATCACCATCGCCGAGGTGAAAGCCGCCCTGGCACACCAGGGCACCCGGGTGCAGGCCGCGGACACCCTGTTGATCCGCACCGGCACGGCGCCGTTCCTCTCGGTGGAGGAACCGGTGGACGAGCCGGGGCTCAGTTTCGAGCCGGAGCTGCTGGACTTCCTCGACGAATTCGATATCGCGGGCCTTGGCACGGACACCCTGTGCAATGAGCAGGCACATTCGTCGACAGTGGCAGCGGACTATCCGCTGCACGTGGTGCTGCAGCGCAATCTGGGGATCCTGTTCCACGAGGCCCTGTGGTTGGAGGACTGGGCTAACGACTGCGCCGCCGACGGTGTCTACGAGGCCTTCTACGTCGCAGCCCCCTGCGCCTGCGCCATGGGTCCGGTGGGCCCGTGAACCCGATCGTCATCAAATAATCCAAGCGTCAGGAGCATCATGTCAGCCGCCACCCCCAGCATCATCGCCTCCCTCGACGGACGCAGGATCGTCGCCGTGCTGCGTGCGTCTTCCGCCGATGCCTACCGTCCCGTCGTCGCCGCCCTGGTCGAATCCGGGGTCGAGGCGATCGAGCTGACGCTGACCACGCCTGGCACTCTTGAGGCCCTACCGGAACTGGTCGAGCAGTTCCCCGACGCCCTGCTGGGCGTGGGGACCGTGCGCACCGCCGAACAGGCGAGCGCCGCGGCTGCCGGGGGTGCGAAGTTCGTGGTGGCGCCCAATCTCAATGAGTCCGTGGTCGCCGCAGCACACGCCGCCGGTGTGCCCGCCCTGCCGGGTGTGATGACCCCCAGCGAGGTCGCCCTGGCCCTGGAACTGGGCTGCGATGCCGTGAAGGTCTTCCCCGCCCAGACCCTGGGCGCGGGCTATTACAAGCATCTGCAGGGACCGTTCCCCGGACTCCAGGCAATCCCCTCGGGCGGCGTCGACCTGGCCGAGGCCCGGGCCTGGTTGGCAGCCGGGGCGCCCGCCGTGAGCGTGGGCGGTCCGCTGCTGGGCGACGTGTTCAAGGGTGGTTCGGTGGACGCGTTGCGGCAGCGCACCGCCGAGTTCGTGGCGGCACTGAACGCATGATGGAGTTCCGGCACGTCGTCAGCATCGGCGAGACCATGGGCTTGATCCGGGCGGGGCAGGCCGGGCGCCTGGCCCCCGGGTCCGCACTGGTCGCGGGCATGGGCGGGGCCGAGTCGAACTTCGCGATTGCCCTGGCCAGGTTGGACCGGCCGGCGGCGTGGATCAGCTGGGTGGGCGATGACGACTTCGGCCGGCTCATCATGCGCGAGCTGCGCGCCGAGGGCGTTGTCGCAGTGCACCAGGATTACGCCGAGGGCGCACCCACCGGTCTGATGGTCAAGACCACTCCCCTGCCGGGGCGGCAGTCGGTGACGTATTACCGGAAGGGTTCGGCGGCCTCGCGCATGACACCGGCCGATGTGCCGGACGATCTGATCGCCCAGGCCGGGGCCCTGCACATCACGGGCATCACCCTGGCGATCTCGGAATCGGCCAGGGATACGGCCTTCCATGCCGCCCGGGTGGCCCGTGCCGCCGGGGTGCCGGTGTCCTTCGACGTCAACCACCGCGGCAGGCTGTGGACCGAGGCCGCGGCCCGGCCGGTCTACCGTGAGTTCGCCGCGCTGGCCGATATCGTCTTCGCCGGGCCGGAGGAGGCCCGGCTGGTCCTGGGTTCCAAGGAGTCGGACATCGAGTGCCTGCTGCACGGCCTGGCAGAGCTGGGCTCGGGCCTGCCCGTGATCAAGGACGGGGCCAATGGCGCCCATGCGCTGGTGGACGGCACGTCGATCTTCCAACCCGCGGTGCCCGTGGCAGCGGTCGACACGGTGGGTGCAGGCGATGGCTTCGCCGCGGGCTTCATCGATGCCCGGCTGGACGGGTTGGACGCGGCCCGGTGCCTGGAGTTGGGCGCCCAGGTCGGCGCCTTCGCCTGTTTAAGCCACGGCGACTGGGAGGGCTACCCCACCCGCGCGGACCTGACGGCCTTCGCCTCCGGCGGCGACGCGGTGAACCGCTAGGGTTTCATGTATGACGAACGCCCAGAGCCCGGAACCACATTGGCAGCCCAATCGGCGGGATATCGATTGGACGTGCGATCCGGTGCCCTCGGCGCCATACGAATTCCATCGTGGCCTGGCCGGCTATGCGCCCACTACCCTGGTCGACCTGCCGGAGCTGGCGCAGGAGCTCGGCGTGGCCCGCGTCCTGGCGAAAGACGAGTCCAACCGATTCGGTCTGCCCGCGTTCAAAGCGCTGGGTGCATCCTGGGCGCTGCATCGCGCCCTTGAGGCGCGCGGCGGCGACGCTCAGGAACAGTTCGCCGTGGTCACGGCCACCGATGGCAATCATGGCCGGGCGGTGGCGCACTTCGCCCGGCTGGCAGGCCATCCATCCCGCATCTTCATCCCGGCCGGGGGCGTCCATCCCAGCGCGGTCATGGCCATCAGGGCAGAGGGCGCGGAGATCGTCGAGGTCGCGGGCAGCTACGACGATTGCGTGCGGGCCGCCGCGGCCTCGGCCTCCGAACAGGGCGACGTCCTCGTGCAGGACACCGCCTGGGACGGCTACCGGGATGTGCCGACGTGGATCGTCGAGGGCTACACGACCATGTTCACAGAGCTCGATGCCCAACTCGGGGCGCTGGGCGCCGGTGAGCCGGATGCGGTATTCGTGCCCACCGGAGTCGGATCCCTCCTGCAGGCGGCGCTCGCACACTACCGCGCACGCAACGCGGTGCCGGGGACCGCCGTCATCGCCGTCGAACCGAGCGATGCGGCCTGTATTGCGGCGAGTCTGCACGCAGGTCGGCCGGTTTCGGTCGATACACCGGGGACCATCATGTCTGGGCTCAACTGCGGGACGCCGTCCTCGCTTGCCTGGCCATTCATTCATCACGGTTTGGACGCCGCGGTGGCCGTTGCAGATGCCGAGGCCGTGGCCGCCGGGCACCGACTCGCCGAGTTCGGGGTGGCGGCCGGACCCTGTGGCGCCGCGGCCCTGGCCGGTGCCCGACGTGCACTACTCGGTGACGACGCCGCTGAGCGCCGCCGTCACCTGGGTGTGAACGCCACGAGCACGCTGGTGTTGACGATCACCGAGAGCATCGAGGCGAACCCTCTCGACTAGCTCTCAAGCATCGCAAGCGCAGATCGTTCAACCACTCAGATGGCGAATTCCTCGACCACGCGGTTGTCCAGCAGCGGGATGATCTTGGCCTTGCCGATGGCCGCGAAGTGCTCGGACTCGCGGTGCACGGTGAAGGCATCGGCGTCGACATAGCGCTCCACGATGAGGATCTCGCCGGCGTTCGAGCCGGGGGCGTAGAAATCGTAGGACACATTGCCGGCCTCCCGACGGCTGGCCTCGGTCAGTTCGACCAGCAGTTCGAGCACCCGCGCCTCGTTGCCGGCGGCCGGGTAGTAGTGGGCCAGCGCTAGGAAATGCGCGGTCTGTCCGGCGGTCTTGTCATCGGTCATTGTGTCTCTCCTTATTACAGTCCGACGGTGTCGGGCTTACAGCCTGATTACGGAACTTACAGCGTGAAATCCCACAGCTCGCTCTGACTGGTCGACACCGCGAGTGCCCCACGATCGAAGGCGCGGCGGATATCGTCCTCGGTGCGTACGAAACCGGCCACGATGAACGGCCCCAGCTGCTCCAGGAAATCCCTGTCCACGAACGGCACGACCGGCCAGGGCATGAGCTGGACGAAGTGCGCATGGCTGGCCTTCACGGTCGCCGCCGCCCTCTTCAGGTTCGACCGGTCGGTCACGAAGACCTTCTGCACGGCCAGCATCCCCATCCCCGCGGCCCGGGCCACTGCCTGGGAGTGCGTGGACACGATGCCGGGCACGCCGACGCCCTTGAGATAGTCGAGACCGTCGGCGTTGGCGGTCAGCCCCGCCACGGAATCGACGTTGAGCAGCGGTAACGTCGGGGCCTCGGCCAGGCGTGAGAACACGTGGTCGAGGCGGGACAGGGGCTGGTTCGCGACGAAACTGAAACGCGTGGGTCCCGCACAGAACTCCTCCAGGCCGGCCTCGCCGAACAGCGTGCCGATCACCGGATTGTCGTGCAGGATCTGTTCCAGGGCCATCGTGCCCACCCCTATCCGCCTACCCTCGACTGCGCAGGACTCTACTCAGAGCCCCAACTTACCCGGGTTCAGAATCCCCTTGGGATCCAGGGCCTTCTTCAGATCGGACAGCACGGTGAAGCCGGTGCCCAGCGAATCCGCGACATAGGGCGAGCGCAGCAGCCCACAGCCGTGGTGGTGGCTGATCGAGGCGTTCTCCTCGATCAGCACGCTGTTGACGGCCTGCCACACCTGGTCGTACCAGGCCTGGCGCTCATCGGGTTCGACGGTGCCGCGCAGCGAGAAGTACAGGCAGGCCCCATCGACGTAGGCGTGCGACTGGTGGGCCGAACCCGCATTGGTGCCGGGCACCGCGTTGATCGCGGCGACCACGCGCTCGTAGATGCCCGGCAGCTTCGACCAGGGCGCCACCATTTCCAGGGTGTCGGCGACGAAGCCAGCGCTGGCCTTGAAGCCCTCGGCGGACTTGCCGGTCAGGTAGCGGGTGTCCAGCCTGGTCTCCAGGATCGCGTCCTGGTCGAGCACCACGGCGTCCTTGCACACATCCGCGACAACGGCCATGACCGCGTCGATGATGATGGGGTTGCCCTCATCGGCGATGAGCAGGACGTTGGTCTCCCCGTGGCCGAATTGCACGCCGGATTCCAGTTCGTCGTACAGGCGCAGCACGGCGGGGTTGGCCCCGCGCTGCAGGATCTCGCGGCAGGCGTCCAGCCCGGCGGCGAAGCTCGGGAATCCGAAGGCCAGGGCCTTCGTGTAGTCGGGCAGGCGGTGCACCCGCAGGCTGACCGAGGTGATGACGCCCAGGGTGCCCTCGGAGCCGGTGAACACCTGGTTCAGGTCGGGGCCGACGGCTGCGCGCGGGCTGCCACCGGTGGACACCAGGGTGCCGTCGGCCAGCACGACGTCCAGGCCCACGACCATGTCCTCGATCTTGCCGTAGCGGGTGGACAGCTGTCCGGCGCCGCGGCAGGCGACCCAGCCGCCCACCGTGGAGATGCCGAAGGAGGAGGGCCAGTTGCCCGCGGTGAACCCGCGGTCCTGCAGCCACTGCTCGAAGATGTCGCCGAAGATGCCCGGCTGGACCGTGATGATCTGGCTCTCCTCGTCGAAGTCCAGCACCTGGTCCAGGGCCAGCACGTCGAGCACCACGCCGCCGGCGGCCGGCAGGGCCGAACCGGTGACATTGGAGCGGGCGGCCGAGGCGGTCACGGGCACGCCGGCCTCGTTCGCCGCGGCCAGCACGGCCTGGATTCCCTCCACGGAGGAAACCTTGACGATGACGGTGTCGGGGTACTGGCCGCGGTGATCGGTTTCGGCGATCATCGTGCCGGCCCACCAGTCGCGCACTCCGGCGGTGACGGCAGCGGCCTCGGTGACGACCTCGGTCACGCCTGCCAGGCCGGCCAGGTTCTCGACGAACCCGGCGGGCAGGGCCGAGGTCTGGAACCGGGCCGTGGTGGCCTCGGGTGCGGCTTCACGGGCGAACTTCGGCACGGTGTGCGCGCCCACGGTGTAGTCGCCGCGGTTGTACTTGCGTTTGAGGGCTTCCTTGCTGAGCATCAGGCATATTCCTTGTCGTTGACGTAGGTGTTCAGGGCGGTCTTCTCGGCTTCGATCCCGGTCAGGTAGTCGGCCAGCTGCGCATCGGCGCCGGCGCGGTCCGTCACGCCTTCGGCGACCAGCAGATCGGCCACTGCGGGGGCTGCCGCGGCCGAGGCGTCGCGGGCGTGCAGGCGGGCGCGCATCCGGCGGTCGAGCACATCGGAGATCGTCGTGGCCATCTCGCGGCGGATCGCGTAGACCGCCTCACCGGTGCGGTACGGCAGGCCCTCGACCAGCGGGGCCGAGGCGCCGGCCTCGTGCTCGATGATGTCGGCGACGAAGTGGCTCTCGTTGCCGTAGCGCTCACCCAGGTGGGCGACCAGGCCGCCGGTGGCGGTGGTGGACTGCGCATCGTAGCCGGCGCCGCCCAGCAGCGGCTGCTTGACGGTGCGGGTGCGCGCCTTGGAGTCCAGTACCTTGGCCACTGCGTCGATGGTCTGTTCGGCCATGTGGCGGCTGGTGGTCAGCTTGCCGCCGACCACGGTGACCAGGCCGTCGGAGTCGATGCGGATCTCGTGGTTGCGCTTGACGTCCACGGACTTCCCGCCCGGTGTGGCGGTCAGCGGGCGGGTGCCGGCGATGGAGCCGAGCACATCGTCGGCGTCCAGGTCCGTGTTCAGCGCCGTGCGGGTGCCCGAGATGAGGAAGTCGCGCTCATCGGCGGTGCAGTAGACGTTGTCCAGATCGCCCTGGTAGTCGTCGTCGGTCGTGCCCAGCAGCGCGATGTCGCCCCACCGGGTGATGGTGGCGCGGCGGGCGCGGCCGGGCACGGGGGTCGTCACGGTGCAGTCGTTGCGGATCTTGGACCACGGCACCGCGATGTGCACGCCCTTGGCGGGGCGGATCGGGGGCACATCGGCGTCCGGGTGGGCGCCGTGCCAGTCGCGCAGCCAGGAGCCGGTGGCCATCACCACGGTCTTGGAGCGCACGCTGAGGCTGCGGCCGTCGGAGGTCTCGACCTCGACGCCGGAGATCTTGCCACCGGAGCGGCGGATGTCGGAGACCTTCGCGTGGTTGAGCACGGTCGCGCCGAAGTAGGCGGCGGTGCGCGCCACGGTCAGGGTCAGGCGGGCGTCGTCGACGCGCGCGTCGTAGTACATGAAGCCGTACTTCAGGCGCTCGGACTTGAAGGTCGGGCAGTGGGACAGCACCTCATTGGGCGCCAGCTTCTGGTGCAGGACGCCCTCGCGCCACCCACCGGCCAGGTCATAGGTCCACAGCAGGGCCTCGAAGCCGGCGGCCAGGCGCGGGTCGAACACGCCGTTGTCGGTGAGCACGGGGAACAGGAAGGGCAGGCGCTGGATCAGGTGCGGGGCGTTGTTGCGCAGGCGCTGGCGCTCCAGCAGGGAGTGGCGCACCAGCGGCAGATTCCCCTGTTCGATGTAGCGCAGGCCGCCGTGGACCATCTTCGAGGACTTCGACGAGGTGCCCGAGGCGAAGTCGTCCTTCTCGATCAGCGCGACCTTGAAACCGCGGGACGCCGCGTCCAGGGCCGCGTAGCTGCCCGTGATGCCGCCGCCGACGATGACCACGTCGTAGACGCTCGATTCCAGTTCGTCGAGCATTTCGCGCCGGCTGAAGCCCAGGGGGTTCTCCAGCACCATCTTCGCGCGCGCGTCGTTGACTTTTCTTCCCGGAAGCGAAACCATCCGAGTCTCCTTACTGTTCCTGTGAACTACCGGTCCGTAGAACCTGCGTAGACGGCTTGTGGAAAATTATGGGGCATCAGGCTGCGTCCAGGGCCGCGCGCTGGCGGTCCACGAAGGCCCGCCAGGAATCCGTGCGCTCGATCCGTTGGTCGTCCGTCAGCTGCGGTGTGAAGACCTGCGGGCGGCCCATGGCGGCCGCGGCGTCCGGCAGGGAGTCCCAGAACAGGCCCACCCCGGCCAAGAAGGACGCCCCGCGCAGAGTGGCCTTGTCCGTGTCCGGGTAGCGCAGCATCGGCACTCCGGTCAGGTCGGCCTGCATCTGCACGAGCGGATCGGACTGGCTCAGTCCCCCGCCCACGCACAGCCGATCGGGGCGGACACCTGCCACCGCGACGTTCGCGTCGACCGACTGGGCCACGCACTGCGCGATCCCCTCGAGCATGCCGACGGCCACCTCGCCACGGGTCGTGGACAGGTCCATCCCGGAAATCGAGGCGCGCACCCGCGTGTCGATCACCGGCAGCCGGATCCCCGTGAGCGCGGGCACGAAGCGGGGCGCGGTACCCGTCCACAGGGTCTCCCGGGAGGCCAGTTCGGTGATCTCCAGGGGGTCGACGAACATGCGCATCTCGCGGCACAGCCAGTTCAACGCGGACCCGGTGGCGGCGGTGAAGTTCTCCACCGCCGGCACCGTGGCGCCGGCCCGCCAGCCCACCGTGCCGGTCACGGCCTGGGGCACGGTGACGTCGAGTGCGGCGCGGCTCGCCAGGATCTGGTCGATGAAGCTGCCGGTGCCGTGGATGCAGGTGGATTGTCCGGCGTCGAAGCAGCCCAGGCCCAGGATCGCGCCGTGTTGGTCGCCCATCACGGCGCGGATCGGCAGTTCGGCACCCAGGATCTCCGGGGCGAGGCGGCCCAGCTCGGTCGCCCCGTCGTCCGTGATCTCCGGCAGCAGTTCGACGGGGAAGCCAAGGGCGGCGATCCAGTCGTGCAGGTACGCATCACGGCTCAGATCGTAGCCGCCGCAGGCGGCCAGATTGGTGGGCGTCGTGATGTACGTCCGACCGCCGGTGAGCTTCCAGGTCAGCCAGGTGTCGACCGTCCCGAACCGCAGGGTGCCGTGTTCCAGCGCCCGGGCCACCTCGGGTTCTGGCAGGCGTTCGGCTGCCCACAGGTACGGCGAGCGCACCCCGGCGGGTCGGCCCGTCGTCCGCCGCAGTTGAGCGTCCCAGTCACCGGCGTATTCCGCCAGCTTCTCGGCGTAGCGGGTGTCCTGCCAGACCATCGCGTGCCCGTAGGGCTGACCCGTCGCCGCATCCCACAGGCCCGAGGTGGCCCGCTGGGTGGCCACCGAAACGGCCACCGGCTCGATCCCCAGGTCGCGGGCGCGCGCATGGGCGTCCCGCAGCACCTCCAAGGTGACGTCCCACAGCAGTTCGAAGGACTGCTCGACGACGCCGGGAGCCGGATTGTGTGTTTCCAGCTGCCGGTAGGAGATGTAGGGGATGTCGCCGGATTCGGTGACGATGGCCGCGCGGGTGCCGGTCGTTCCCTCGTCGATGGCGAGGATGCCGCGCTGGGTCGGATTGCTTGACACGCTTGGTTCTTCCTATATCTTTCCGGGTTCTCCGTTACTCATGCGGTTGCGCTCATGCGGCGAACTGCGGGGCGTCCGTTTCCTCGTCCACGTTCGTCGCGGCCCTGGTCGGTTCCCACTTGATGACGGCGCAGATGATGAAGGCGGCCAGCGGGAAGACGGAGACGATCAGGAAGGTCGGGCCCAGGCCCAGCGATTCCTGCAGCAGCGGGAAGACCAGCAGGCCCAGGGCCGCGCCCAGGGCGCCGATCGCACCGATGAAGCCATTGGCGGTGGCGCGGACCTCGGAGCGGAACGACAGCGAGGACAGGGACTTGCCGTTGGCGGCCGGGCCGATCGCGTAGGCGAAGATGAACAGCGAGGGCAGCACGAAGCCCAGCCATATGGGCAGCTTGTCATAGGCGAAGCCGAAGATCACCAGGATGACGAAGACGATCAGGAAACCCCACTTCGAGGCGATGCGCTGACCGATCTTGGTCGACAGCAAGGCCGAGGCGAAGCCGCCGATGATGCCGAAGACGTTGAACACCAGGGAGCCGACGGAGTTGAACACGAAGTCGCTGCCGAACAGGGCCACGGCGATGATCGGCAGGTACCAGCCCACCCCGAAGTACTGGATGGACTGGACCAGCTGCACGGTGGCGGCCAGGATGGTGCGCGGCAGGTAGGTGCCGCGGAAGATCAGGGCCAGGTTCTTCAGGCCCTTGCTGGCCACGGGTGCGCCCTGTTCTTCCGGGGCGACCTCGCCCGCGACGAATTCTTCGCCGTAGGCCTTCGACATCGACTTGGCTGCTCCGGCCAGTTTGCCGCGGCGGGCCTGCCAGGTGGGCGATTCGACGAGGAACTTCCACTGCAGGACCAGCAGCACCAGGGAGACCAGGCCACACACGGCCAGCAGGTAGCGCCAGATGGAGTCACCGGTGCCCACCTGGTAGAAGATGATCGCCAGCACCAGGTTCAGCGACACCGCGGTGTACCAGATGCCCTGCCAGGTGTTCAGGCGTGCGGCGAAGCGCTTGGGGGTGAACTCGGCGAGCATCGCCATCGCAATGGCGAAGTCGATGCCATAGGCCATGCCGACGAAGACGCGGCCCACCGCGACCTGGAACACACCGGCGGCGGTGAAGGCCAGGACCGAGCCGAGAACAGCGAAGATCTTCGCTGCGATCAGCGGGGGGACGCGGCCAATCCGATCGGCGACGGCGCCGCCGATCGGGTTGAACAGCAGCGCGACCCATGAGGACAGCGATGTCAGCAGGGCGACCTGGCCCGCGGACAGGCTCAGGTCCTTGGTCATGGGGCTCAGGCCCGCGCTCATCGCCGAATTGGCCAGGGCCTCTAGGAATAGACCGCCCAGCAGCAACCACCAGATGATGCCGGCGCGTCCCCGGATCCCGGGGCGCGCATCGATGTAGTCGGAAACGTCGCCGACTCCGCGGATGACAACCGCCATAGTGTGACCTCCTTGTCGTGGACCTCCACAGGGCCGGACAAGGAATGAGGATGAGGGTTGAAAAAAGGGCAGCATCCGACCACTGGTAGGAGGTCTAAGATTCTTGCCCTACGGATCGCAACTATAGGGCATAGTTAGGGGATGCTCAACCCTACCCGCGCCGAGTTCCTCACCGGCCAGTTCGGTCCGCCGGATCACACGATCCTGCACATCTCCGATACCCACATCACCGCAGCCGGGCCATTACTGGGTCGCATCGACCCGCTGGCGAACCTGGCCGGGCTACTCGCACGGGTCCAACGCTCCTCGATCTCACCCGATGTCCTGCTGTTCACCGGGGACCTGACCGATGCCGGGGAACCCGCCGCCTATGCCCGACTGCGCTCCCTGGTCGAACCAGTGGCGCAATCGCTCGGGGCGCAGGTGCTGTGGCTGATGGGCAACCACGATTCCCGTTCGGCCCTGCGCCGCGGACTTCTCGATCTACCCGGCACCGAGGCACCCCTGGACCGCGTGCATATGCTCGGCGGGCTGCGCCTCGTCGCCCTGGACACCTCGGTGCCCGGCGAGGACTACGGGGAGTTGTCCGCGGCCCAACTGGACTGGCTGGCGAGTGTTCTAGCCGAGCCGGCCCCCGAGGGCACCGTACTGGCCATGCACCATCCGCCCCTGCCCAGCCCCCTGGGCGTGGGAGCCTCGATCGAACTGCACGATATCGCCGGGCTGGAACGGGTGGTGGCGGGCACCGATGTGCGCGCAGTGCTGGCCGGGCACCTGCACTATGCCACGACCTCGACCTTCGCCGGATCGATTCCCGTGTCCGTGGCCGCTGCGACCTGCTATACCGAGGACCTGCAGGTGGTCTTCCCCTATGCCAACGGGGTCGACGGCGGGCAGAGCTACAACCTGGTCCACGTCTATCCCGACCGGCTGTTGCACTCGGTGGTACCGCTGGGCGACTTCGCCACGGTCATGGAGTTCACGGAGGCGGATCTGCGGGAGGTTACGAAGGGTTAAGGGTCGCTTCCGGCGGGACGACGGAATGAAACCACTCATAGGATTCAATGAGACAAACATCGAAAACTATTTTCGATTAAACCCTTCCCATTATGAGTGATCTGCGCTACACTTGAAGTAGGTCAGGAAACCCGAATCGGACAGCGAAGTCCCGTCAGGTTTTACGGCTCGTCTTCCCCGACATTCATCAAGCACGCACGCGTGTAGCCAGTTCGGCCGGCGTTTCGGTCGGGATACGGGAGGAGGGGAGAGATCATGACCATCGATTCCACCCTCCCACGTGCTGGTTTTCCCGATGACGACCAGAACGCAGGGGCCTTCGCCCGTCCAGCAGACCCCTTACTGACCCCCGACGATTGGGAGCGTTTGCAGGAGATCGCTCCGGAACTCGCTGTTGCGGCCGAGGCCCTCACTGGTCTGGGTGCCGGTGTGGGCACGGATCCCAGTCTCGACGCTTCCGACCTGCTCCTGGTGCTCAAGGGAATCGAACACCTGTCCCGCGTGACCACCTCGACGGAAGCTGTTGTTCTGGCGCGGGCCGAACACGAGGTGCCCACCGTTGATTATGGTGCGAAGACTCTTCCGGCCCTGGTGACTCGCCTATTGAGGATTGATGGGGCGACCGCCCGGCGGCGGGTGCGGTTCGCACACGCGATCGGTGCCGGCCGGTCTCTAACGGGTGCGCGTCTGGAACCCGCCTACCCCCATGTTGCCCTCGCCCTGGCGGACGGGGGTGTGTCGGTGGATCAGGCGCAGGCGGTGATCCGGGAGATCGAGAAGATCCCCACCCAAGTGCGACACGTCCATCACGCCACGGCCGAGAGACTACTCGTGGACACGGTGCCGAGTGTTGATGTGGACCAGGTCCGCGTGTTGGGTTCTCGGATCCGAGCCTACCTGGATCCCGATGGACGCTTCGCCGAGATCCCACCGTTGGTTGATGAGTATCACGTGACCGTGACGCCGCGGAGGAATGGTGCGTGGAATCTCACGGGTCTACTGGATCCGGTGACGGGCGGGAAATTGCATGGTTTGTTGACCAATCGGCAGGAACCCGGACAGGACACGAGCGAAGTGAACTCCGGGGAGGCCCAGCGAGTCGGCACTGATGTGCCCGACGGTGCGGAATCCGTTACAGCTGATGTGCCGCCCGGTGCCCTGCCACCTCAGGATCCACCGGCGACGGCGGTGACGGTCGATGGCCGGCCCACCACGAAGGCGGATCATCCGTTTGGGTATCGGGAGCGGCCCGATGGCGCCAGGCGTCATGACATGTTCGCCACCTTGATTGATCGGGCTGCGGGTTCGGGTCCGCAGGGTGCGGGGATGGCCCTGATCGTCACGGCGACTGCTGAAGAGTATGCGCAGGGCAAGGCGGAGGTCGAATCCACTGCCGGCCCGATCGGGTTACAGGATTTGGAGTCCCTGTCTCCGGGTGCGCTCGTGTATTTCCAGGCCAACCAGCCCGGGACGCGGGAGGTGACTGTGAGGAGTGCGGGCAGGTTTGCTACGCGGCGGCAGGTTGAGTTGATTGCGGCCAGGGATCGGGGGTGCACGTTCCCGGGCTGCGATATGCCGGTGGGGTGGTGCGATGCCCACCATATGATCCCCTGGTCCTCCGGTGGACCCACGACGGTGGAGAATTTGACCTTGGCGTGCCGGTTCCATCACACGTGGCATGACCAGCATGGGTGGAGGGCCGAACTGATCGGGGGCCTGCCGGCGTGGATTCCTCCCCGGCATGTCGATATCGAGCAGCGGCCGGTGTTTCATTCCCGGTTCGCTGCTGCCCTGGTTGATGTGAGTGCTGCGCGGAATGCGGCGGGTTTGCCGCCGGTGTGGGTGCCGGAGGATTTCTCCCCACCTTACTGGGACACAGCATCAGACCCACCTGATCCACCAGGCTCACCGAACTCCTTAGGACTGTCCAGTACTCCGAGCGCAGACCCTCCGGGTACCGGCACGCGGTGGGGCACCCACGGGTCCTATGCCGCCTCGGACACGGACGATACCGACGTCCCGCCCTTCTGAAGCCCGGTCAGGGCACTGGAGCGCCCAGCGGCATTCATCGCGTGCATTACTTATCCGACCAGCGCAGGGCGTCGGCGAAGATCCACTGCAGCAGCCGGTCGGTGACATAGCCGCACAGACCCAGGGTCGCCATCGCGGCGATCACGTAGTCGAAGCGGAACTGGTTGTAGGAGTCGATGAGCACATAGCCCACGCCGGACTTCGCGCCCAGGATCTCGGCGACGACCACGGTGGTCCAGGCGATGCCGGTGGCCACCCGCAGGCCCGTGACGATACTGGGCGAGGCCGCAGGCAGCACGATCTTCATGATGAGCTCCGTGGGCTTGGCCCCGAGCATCCGGCCCGCGCGCACCAGCCCCGTGTCCACTCGGGACACCCCGGCCAGGGTGTTGACGTAGACGGGGAAGAAGGTCGCCAGTGCCGTCAGGAACACTGCGGGCTTGTCTCCGATGCCGAAGATGATGAGCGCCAGGGGCACCCAGCCGGTCACGGAGATCGGCCGGATCGCGTTGATCGTCGGGTCGATCATCCGGCGCCCGTGCAGGCTGACGCCTGCGATCACGCCGAAGACGATCGCCAGCAGCGTGCCGATCAGGAAGCCGATGAGCACGCGACCCACCGATGCTCCCACATGCACCAGCCAGGAGGCCGAGTACACGGTCGAGGGGTTGAACTGATCGCCGAACAGGTGGAGTCCGAAGACCCAGTCGGCCAGAGCCGCCACGCACAGGCTCAACGGCGGGAACAGGCCGTTGGCGATCCAGTGCATCCGCCCGGCGAACTCCCAGACGATCGCGATGATCACGGGGATGATCAGGCCCAGGCCCACCGCACTCAGATTGCCGGACAGGCGGGACCGCCCGGGCCTCACCTTGCCGGTGATGGCGGTGGAAGCGGACTGCTTCTTCGCCCGCGTCTTCTTCGCAGATGCCATGACGCCCTCCTCAGTCCGTCTTGCCCAGTTGGTCAGCCGGCTTCCCGGTGATCTCCTCGAGCAGCGAATAGTCCAGGTAGCCCAGCAGGTCGCCGCTGGTGTCCTTGTCGATGATGCCCATGGTCGTCAGTACCTTGGGCACCCGCAGGATGTCCTCACTCGGCATCTCGTAGACGCCCTTGAAGTGGCCCTCCTTGAGGGCATCGGCGATGCCCGCGCCGGTTCCGCCCGAGGTGGTGGCGAAGTCGTCCTGCCACTTCTGCGGATCGGCCTGGAGTTCGTCCAGCCGTTTCATATAGGCCTCGACCACGGTCTTGGCCTTGTCCCGATCCTTCTCCAGGAAGGAATCGGTCGCCGCGATTCCGCTGCTGACCTCGAACGACCCCTCGTAGAGGGACTTCTGGATCGTGGGCACAGTGGAGCCGTAGCCGGCGGCCAGGACCTCGCCGGACAGGGGCGGGAAGGTGGTGATGGCGTCCACGTCGCCGCGCTGCAGGGCCAGGTTCATATCCGGGAAGGCCTGCATATTGACGAAGGTGGTGTCCTTGTCGACGTCGATCCCGCGGGCCTTCATCGCCGCGGTCATATTGACGTACTGGGTCGAGCCGCGCACCCCGCCGATCTTCTTGCCCTTGAGGTCGTCCCAGTCCTTGATCCCCGAGCCCTTGCGGGCCAAGAACACCGAGCCGCGTGAGGAGATCCCGCTGACGAACTTGAGCCTGGGCTTGGCCGATGTCAGCAGGGAGGCGACGTTGTTGTAGCCCACCGGCGACATGTCCAGGGAGCCGTTGGACAGTGCTGTGAGGACATCGTTGGAACTCTTGAACTGGACGTATTCGACGTCGATGTCATCGGGGAGTTCCTTGTCCAGGGTGCGCCAGGGTCCCCAGGTGGCAGATGACACCCAGCCCAGGCGGATCCGGTTCTCACCGGAGGCGCCGGATGCCGCTCCGTAGACGCGGCCACCGGCGACGACCAGGCCCAGCAGGACGACGGCGATGACCAGCCGGGCGATCCAGTTGCGTGGCACGATGCTGCGGGTCGCGGCCATCAGCGCTCACCCCCGTGGGTCACGCCCATGAGCTCATCGGCGCGCTGGGCCTCCTGCCGCAGCTCTTCGAACAGCCGCTGGCGCAGGGCCACGTATTCCGGATCCGTGATCATGTCGTAGCTGCGCGGGCGCGGCAGGTCCACATCGATGATGCTGCGGATGCTGCCGGGGCGGGCCGTCATCACGATCACCCGGTCGCCCAGGATCAGGGCCTCGTCGATGTCGTGGGTGACGAACAGGACGGTCTTGCGGTTGCGCTCCCAGAGCTCCAGCAGCAGTTCCTGCATGGTGATGCGGGTCTGCGCGTCGAGTGCACCGAAGGGCTCGTCCATCAGCAGGGTGGGCGGATCGTTGATGAGCACGCGGGCCAGGCCCACGCGCTGGCGCATCCCGCCGGAGAGTTCGCTGGGCAGGTGGTCGCCGAAGCCCGCCAGGCCCACCCGCTCCAGCAGTTCGTCGACCCGCTCGTGCAGGCCGGACCGGTCGGCCCCGCGTCCCAGCTTGGGGCCGAATGCCACGTTCTCCCTGACGCTGAGCCAGGGGAAGATGGTGGCCTCCTGGAACACCACCCCGCGGTC
This sequence comes from Brevibacterium sp. 50QC2O2, assembly GCF_024580675.1. Classification (NCBI taxonomy): domain Bacteria; kingdom Bacillati; phylum Actinomycetota; class Actinomycetes; order Micrococcales; family Brevibacteriaceae; genus Brevibacterium; species Brevibacterium sp. 50QC2O2. Next base: position 147,236 of record NZ_JANIJZ010000005.1, on the reverse strand, counting down.
GGGGCCGGGGGCCGTGACCGCGGCACCGTCGACGGTGACGGCGCCAGAGGTGGGGCTGGTGAAGCCCGCGATGAGGTTGAGCGCGGTGGACTTGCCACAGCCGCTGGGGCCAAGCAGGCAGACGAATTCCCTGTCTGCGATCTCCAGGTCGAGATCGGCCAGGGCGTGCACCTGTTCGTTCGCGTCCCCCGGTTTGGGGAATGTGACGTCGATATCGTCGAGTCGGATCATGCGGGCCACCCCTCATCTGTGATTCACACGACAGTTGTCAGGTCGATCTTATAGACCAGGGGGTATCGGCACAACGCGGCTTGGCGGGGTGGCCCTCAGCCCATGCTTACTCCCGTGCCTTGAGGGTGGCCACGGCGGCGAACACGTCCACCCCGTCCAAGCGGGCCAGGGATTCGGCGGCGGCCCAGCGGTAGACGCCCTTGGACATGGTCGAGGTCGACACCCGGACCAGTTCTGTGAACACCTTGAGCCGCGCCTCGTCGACGTCGCGGGTCACCTCGTCCGAGGCGTCCCCGGCCAGCTGCGCGAACTGCGCGGCCAGCCGGTGCTCGCCGAGCTCCAACAGGACAAGTGCGTGTTCTGCCAGGGCCTGCGCATCGCCTACCAGCTCAGCGAGCTCGGCGGCCAGTTCAGCCCGCGGGGCCGGTTTGAGCCGGGCGGGATCCCCGTCCCACCAACCGCCGTAGAGCCGCCAGACATTGCGCACGATGAACTCCGGTTCGTCGTAGCTGGGCTGCAGATACCGCTTATCGCGCAGGTGTTCGGGCACCGCGAAGGAGCCGGCGATCGTCTCCAGGTCCGCTCCCGCATTCATCCCGTCGACGGTGTGCTCGACCAGGTGGGACAGGTACTGGGCGGTGTCCAGCAGGGCGCTGCGGATCCGCTCGGCGCCGAAGATGGGCGCGCCGTGGCCCGGCAGCAGGACCTCGGCGCCCAGACCCGCCATCCATTCCAGCGCCTCGGCCCATTCCCAGGCGTAGCGCTGGACCTTCTGCGGATTGCCGGGATTGGGCGCGGCCCAGATGAAGAAGTCGCCGGTCAGCAGGATCTTCTGCTGGGGCACCCAGCCGATCGTCGCATCGTCGGTCTCGCCCCTGCGGTGGTGCAGCTCCATCTCCAGCTCGCCCAGCCGCAGTCTCAATGCGTCGGAGTATTCCAGATCGGGCATGCGGAAGCGGTCGGGAAAAGTGTGCTCGGGAGAACCGAACTGCCGCCGATTGACCCGGGTGTTGTAACCGGCCGTGCGCTCGTAGCGGCGGAACCGATGGGCCACGTTCCGCTGCGCCACCACCCGGGGCCGGGGCACCCCGGTAGTCCCGGCCTCGGCGTCGAAGGGGTCGACCCCGCACACGTGGTCGATGTGGCCGTGGGAGTACACGGCGGTGTGCACGGGCTTGTCGGTCATGGCACGGATGGCTGCGTACAGGGAGTCCGCCGCACGGGCCTCCCCCGTGTCGAAGAGCAGCAGGCCCTCCGAGGTGTCGAAGATGTGGACATTGCCGAAGGCCGGCCACATCCACACGCCCTCGGCCACACGGTGCGGCCCGGTCTCCTTGTAGACGGCACTGCCGGTGGCGGTCACGGGCCTGGTACCAGACCAGGCGGATTCTGCGTATTCGAGGAGTTCTTTCGCAGGCTTTGGAGCGGTGGAGGAGGTCATGTCATTCCTTTCAGCGGGCGACGCGGAAGCCGATGTTCGAGGCGGATGATTCGGGGGTGTTCGACGAGCGCGCGGCGACTCGGTAGCGGTTGCAATAGGAGTCGTGGCACAAAAACGACCCACCGCGCATCACCCGCCGCTGGCCCTCGGCGGGGCCGGGCGGGTCCTGCTCGGGCGAGCGCGGATAGTAGGCGGGGTCGAAGTAGTCCGCGCACCACTCCCACACATTGCCCACCGTGTTGTACAGGCCGTAGCCGTTGGGCGCATAGGCATCCGCCGGAGCGGTGCCGGAGTACCCGTCGGCGGCGGTGTTGCGGGTGGGGAATTCTCCCTGCCAGATATTGCAGGGCCAGACGCTCTCGTTCGGCGTGCCACCGTCACCCAGCAGCCGGTTGCCCCAGGGGTAGCGGCGGCCGTTCAGCCCGCCGCGCGCGGCGAACTCCCATTCGGCCTCGCTGGGCAGCCGGGTTGACGACCAAGCGCAGTACGCCAGCGCATCGGCGTGGCTCACGTGCACCACCGGGTGGTCCCAGCGGTCCGCGATATCGGAACCGCCGCCCTCGGGAGCTGCCCAGTGGGCGCCGGCCACCTCGCACCACCAGGGGATCTGCGGATCGCGGCCCAGCACCCGCGACTCGGGTCCCAGCAGCAGGTGGAACACGGCCGAGGACCCGAAGTGCTCGGCGGTCGTGACATAGCCGGTCGCGGCTGTGAAGGCGGCGAATTCGGCGTTCGTCACGGTTCTTGCCCCGATCGAGAAGGGGCTCAGCAGCACCGCGTGGCGCGGCGCCTCGCCGTCGTCTAAGTCCCCGTCGCCGTGGGCGTCGCCCATCGCGAACTCCCCACCGGGCAGGGCGAGCAGGTCGGGCGGGCTGTCGGTCATCCGGGATTCCGGAGCCGAGGCCGCGGCAGGTGCCGCTGCGCCCGTTGGACGCGCGGGCCCACAGCAGCAGCCGGACTGCCCACGCGCGGAAGCGTCGCTCACCGCCGCCCCGCTCACTGAATCGTCTCCGCGATCTGCCTGGCCTTCTGAGGCGGGGTGGGCAGCGCGCCGGCGTCGGGGAAGATCTCCACGTCCACGTACTCGATGTCCCCGGTGAACCCGCCCTGGGCCCGCCGGTAGCCGGAGATGATCCCGCTGCCGGTATCGCAGCCCACATCTGTGGTGCCGCTGAAGATGAACGGGACGGTCTTGGGCACCCGCCCGCGTGCGGCCTCGGCCCCGTCGACGGTGAGCACCACGGTGCCCCCACGGCCGAACCCGGGCTCCTCATCCACCGTGAAGTCCATCCGCAGCACGTGCTCGCCCGGCGCCAGCGCGTCAACGGCGGCGACGGTGAAGACCTCGGTCGAGAAGTAGTTGTGCGTGTAGGCCGGCCGACCATCGACCATGTGGACCAGCCAGCCGCCGAACCGGTCCCCCTGGCTCAGCAGCGCCCCGTCCGCACCCTCACCCACGGTAACGGCCGAGGTGACGGCGAAGGACTTGTTCTTGACATTGGGGATCGCCGATTCCGGGAGGCGGCGCATCCCCGGGTGCAGGCGCATCCGCAACCGACCACGGGCCAAATCGGGCCGGCCGGCGATATCGGGGTTGAATAGCTGTTTGCGGCGGTCGTCGAGCGGGTAGACCTTGTTCGCCACGGCCTCGCGGTCGAACAGCTCTTTCAGTTCCCGCAGTTTCTCCGGCATCTGAGCGGCCAAATCATGGACCTGGGTCCAGTCGTCCGGGGCGTAGAGCTCCCAGCGGTCGTCGGCGAAGGCCGGCGTGTCAGCGCTGGACCAGGGGGTGCCGTGCTTGGTACAGGCCGACCAGCCGTCGGCGTAGATGCCGCGGTTGCCGAACATCTCGAAGTACTGCACCACCCCGGATTCCCGCACGGTGTCCGCCGCGAAGGTATCGGTCATGCTGGTGCCGTCGAGGCGCTGCTGGGCCACACCCGCAACCGTCTCCGGCACGGGCAGGCCGAGCGCCTCGAGCACGGTGGGGTAGATGTCGTTGACGTGGCGCCAGTCGTTGCGCACCCCGCCCTCCTGCTCGATCCCGGCGGGCCAGTGCACGATCATCCCCACCCGGGTGCCGCCCCAGTGGGAGGCGACCTGCTTGGTCCACTGGTAGGGGGTGTCCATGGCGTGCGCCCAGCCGGCCGGATAGTGGTTGAACGAGGTCTCGGAACCGATCTCGTCGAGCCGCTCGATCACCTCGTCCAGCGAATGGTGGACTCCGTTGAGCGAGGCCTTCTCGTTGATGGTGCCGTGGATGCCGCCCTCGGCGCTGGCTCCGTTGTCGCCCAGGATGTAGAAGACCAGGGTGTTCTCCAGGCGGTCGATCCCGTCGAGCGCATCGAGCAGCCGGCCCACCTGGTGGTCGGTGTGTTCGGCGAAACCCGCATAGGCCTCCATCAGCCGGGCGGCGACCATCCGCTCCTTGTCGCTTAAGTCCGCCCAGGCCGGGATCTCCGAGTGGCGGGCCGTCAGCTCCGCGGCCTCGGGCACCACGCCCAGGGCCTGCTGGGAGGCAAGGATGCGTTCGCGTTCGGCATCCCAGCCGGCATCGAAGCGGCCCCGGTACTTCTCGATCCAGGACTGTGGTGCGTGGTGTGGGGCGTGGGTGGCGCCGAAGGACAGATAGCAGAAGAACGGCCTGTCCGGGGCCAGCGTGTTCTGCATCCGCACCCAGTCGATCGCGTGATCGGTGATGTCGACGCTGAAGTGGTAGTCCGGGTCATCCGGTTTCTCCACGGGCACGGTGCCGTCGTAGAGCAGGGGGTTGTACTGGTCGGATTCCCCGTCGAGGAAACCGTAGAACCTCTCGAAGCCCTCCCCGGTCGGCCAGCGGTCGAAGGGCCCCGCCGGGGTCGATTCCCACTGTGGGGTCTGGTGCATTTTGCCGAACGCCCCGGTGGCGTAACCGTTGAGGCGTAGCACTTCCGGCAGAGTCGCCGCGGTGTTGGGCCGCACGGAGGTGTAGCCGGGGACCGAGGTGGCCATATGGGTGATGCCGGCCATATTGACCGCGTGATGGTTCCGCCCGGTCATCAGAGACTGCCGGGTGGGCGAGCACAGTGCGGTGGTGTGGAACCGGGTGTAGCGCAGGCCGGACTCGGCCAGGCGTTCGGCCGTGGGCATCCGGCAGGGCCCGCCGTAGGGCGAGCTGGCGCCGAAACCCATATCGTCGAGCAGCACGATGAGGACATTGGGTCCGGCGTGGTCACGGGCGGCCGAGCCCAGGCCGACGGTCTGCGCCCCGGCGAGGTCCCGCGAGGTGTTGACCGGGCCCCATTCATCGGCGATCGGCAGGTGCTTGCGGGCCTCGGCCGGGGCGGGCGCGGTGTGTTTGAGATTGGACACGGATTGCCTTTCGCTTGTTCTTCAGGCTTTGACGCCCAGCTTGGCGATGGTGGCAGCGGGGTGGATGAGGGGGACCGACACAAGGCCGCAGACGGCCACCAAGATGCCCGAGACGATGAAGACGGTACTGGCGCCGGCTGACATCGAACCGGCCGATGTCAGCAGGGATCCGATCGCGGATGGGGCGATGACACCGGTGAAGGTGACGATCGCGGTGGTCGTGGCGACGACCGCACCGCGGGACTTGACCGGGGAGAACTGCGCCATCACCAGGAAGGACAGCGGGAACATCATCCCGCCGATCCCGAAGGCGATGACCAGCGCCGCCACCAGGGCCCCGCCGCTGAGTGCAGGGGCGATGAACAGGGCCAGGGCGGAGACGGCCATGACGGCTCCGACGCCCCCGGTATAGCAGGCGCGCTGACTGTACCCGGCGAATACCAGCCGGTTGAGGATCGGCGGGATCACGAGCATGGACAGGGCGGATACGACCGAGGGCAGGGCCGCGAGGAAGGCGGTCTGAGAGAAGTCGAAGCCCTTGGCCTCCAGCAGACTGGGAAGCCAGGCGATACCGCCGGCGACCAACCAGTAGCAGCCGATCCCGGCGACGATCAAGCCGATGGTGGTGCGGTTGAACATGAGTTTCCAGAAGGACACGGGTACGTCTTCCTGGGCGTCCTTGGCTACATCGCCGGAGTCCGCTGCGGCCAGGGTCTCCAGCGGCCCCTCCTTACCGATGACCAGCCAGGCAACGGCCCAGACGAGTCCGGCGACCGCCAGGACGGCGAAGGCACTGCGCCAGCCGTGATGGGAGATGAAGTACCCCAGAGTCGGTGTTGCCACCGCAACGCCCAGGGCCGCTCCGATCTGGGTCATCGCGGTGGGAAGGCCACGGCTGCGGGCGGGAAACCACTTCTGCACCGCGTGGACGGACATCGGGCTGGCCGGGCCCTCGGCAGCGCCCAGCGAGATCCGGCTCAGGTAGAGCATCGGGATGCTGGCAGCGAAGATGATCGGGGTCGCGGTGATGGCCCACAGCAGGGCCAGGACCAGCAGGATCACCCAGGTGGAGAACTTCTTGGACAGCCAGCCGACGATGAGGGCGGCCACGCTGAACAGGAAGTAGAAACTACTCGAAATCGCACCGAACTGGGCTGCGCTGATCCCCAGTTCCTTCATAATGGGGGCGGCGGCCAGCCCGAGGACGGCCTTGTCGCCGAAGTTGATCATCATGAGCAATACGACCATGACGGTCACGGCCCAGGCCCTGCCCATGCTCGGGGAGGTCGCGGCATGGGTCCGCGCGGGGTTCTGTACGGAAGTCATCTCAATCCTGCATCGTTGAAGAAATTGGATACGCCCCAAGATTAGGGCTCCACCGAATATATTTCCAGTGCATATAACTAATAGATAGTATGTCCCGCATGCATATATCGAATCTCGATCTGAACCTCATACGCTCTCTCCACGTCCTCTTAGAGGAACGCAGCGTAACAGCGGCCGCGCGCCGCCTCGGCATCACACAGGGGGCCTGCTCCCACGCCCTCGGACGCCTGCGCACGGTGTTCGCCGATGAACTGCTCTACCGCTCGGGCCGAGAGATGCTACTCACCCCCGAAGCGGACCGCCTGCTTCCCATCACCTCGGAACTGTTGGGCATCGTGGAGAACCGCCTCCTAGCCGACGACTTCGATCCCGGCACCGAGGCCAACGAGTTCAACCTGCTGCTCCCCGATTTCATCTCCGCCGTCGCACTCCACGAGATCTACGCGCGCTTGTCCGGCCTGTCCCCTGATTCCACCCTCGCCCCCTGGACGCTGACCCACGCGAATATGACACAGTTCCTGGACAGGAAGAACTTCGGCGTGGCCATGGTGCCCACCCGACGCGTCCCAGCTGGGATGTCGAGTGAACCGGTTGGCCGGGCCACCTTCAAGCTCATGGCGGGCAGGCACAACCGCCTGGTCCACCCGGACATGACAACGGCCGAATACGCCGCGCTGCCCCATATCGTGATCCGCGAGGCACTCATCCACGAAGTCATCGAAGCGGAGCTGGCCGGCCGGGGTCTGCACTTGAATACGAGGATCACCATGGAGACCACGCCGGCCCTGCGCTCGCTGGTCACCAGCAGCGAACTGGTCGCACTGACCTGGCACGGTGCGCGGCGCTCGCCCGATGTGAGAATCCTCGATCTGCCGGTCTCGAACGACACGATCGAATTCTCCCTGGTGTGGCCAACGATCCTCGACACTCATCGGCCCACCGTCTGGCTGCGCGGCCTGGTCCACGACGTCATCGCCGGCCATTTGCAGGAGTGACAGGCGCCCTGGGCAGGGGTTATGCACCTAAACGAGCGCGTGTTGTCATCTCCCATAACCGGGTTTACGATGGCGGGGACGGCGGCCTCCACAATGCAGTGTCGACACTGGCCGCCTGCACACCGACTCAAGCAATCCACTCGTGTACGGCCCGGACGCAACGCCGCGTTCAGCGTCCGCCATGGTGAGAACACACGCCCAGGAGCTGATCCATTCGTGACCATAGGAACTTCGGAAACCACCAAGACCTACATTCCCAGGGTCCGCATCCCGATCGCGGGAACGTACAACTTCAGAGACCTCGGCGGCATTACGCTGGCGGACGGCCGCCTCGTGCCCAGCGGCAGGGTCTTCCGATCCGACGGCCTGCAGCGACTCGACGTTGCAGGGCGCGCGGCACTGCGCCGGCTGGGAGTCGGGCGCATCATCGACCTGCGGCGCCCGCAGGAGGTCAGTGGCCAGCCCAGCGCCATAGATCCGCAGTTCCAGCAGATCATCCACGCCCCGATCGCCGATGACGCCGCACTCGACCAGCAGACCACGATCCGGCCATTGGCCGAAATCTACCAGCGGATGATCGAATCGTGCGGGCAGCGCCTGGCCCATGCCGCAACCGCCGTAGCGGAATCGCCCGGCCCCGTCGTATTCCACTGCACCGCGGGCAAGGACCGCACAGGCGTGCTCGCGGCACTCATCCTCGACGCCCTCGGAGCCGATCGACACGCGGTGATCGCCGACTACGCCTCGACCGCGACGAACCTGGCCGGCGAATGGACCCAGCTGACGTTGGACTATCTGGCGCACAGCTCCGGTGCCGACATCGGCGACCCCGTCCTCATCGAAATGGTCACCGCCAGCCCCGCCGCGCTCATTACCGCGACCCTGGAACGAGTCGACGAGGAATACGGCGGCGGCGCGGAATACCTGCGCGCGCACGGCCTGAGCCCAACGGCGCTGCAGCGCCTGCGAACCACGCTGTCCGCCTGACCCACCGACGAACCGACACCAGGAGGCTACTTCTATGAGCACCGCGCCGACCAGCGAGCCCGACACCGCGGAATACGGACTGCCCAAGGGACAGTTCGGCAAACCCCTGCACACCATCCTGCACATCTCCGATACGCACTTCGTCGAATCCGGTGAACTGCTCTACGACACTATCGACTCGGATGCGAATCTGGCCCGGCTGTTCCAAGGGCTGAAGAAGTCCTCGATCCGCCCCGACGCCCTGGTGTTCACCGGGGATATGGCCGATACCGGCGCTCCCGACGCCTACGCCCGACTCCGCGCACTGGTCGAACCCGTCTGCCGGCACTACGGTGCACAACTCATCTGGCTGATGGGCAATCACGATTCGCGCCCCGAGTTCCGACGCGGCCTGCTCGACCTGGAACCCACGCAGGAATCAGTCGACCAGGTCTTCGACATCGGCGGCCTGCGGCTGATCGGACTGGACTCGACGGTGCCCGGCCACCACTACGGCGAGATCACCGATGAGCAGCTGGACTGGCTGGCGGATCAGCTGCGCACCCCGGCCGAACACGGCACCCTGATAGGCCTGCACCATCCGCCACTGCCCAGTCCGCTGGGCCTGGGCGTGCTCATCGAGCTGCGCGATCAGGAGCGCCTGGAGCGCGTGGTCGCCGGCACCGATGTGCGCGCCATCCTGGGCGGCCACTTCCACTACACATCGCACGCCACCTTCGCCGGTGGCATTCCGGTGTCAGTGGCCTCGGCGACGTGCTACACCGAGGACCTCAATGCGATCTATCCGAATGCGCGCGGGGTCAATGGCGCACAGAGCTACAACCTGGTGCACGTCTACTCCGACCGCGTCCTGCACAGTGTCGTCCCGATCGGGTCCTTCCCCACTGTGCACGAACTGACCCCGGAGATCCTCAAGGCCTTCGCCGAACGCACCAAGGAGGGACAGGCGAAGATGATTGGCAGGGCCGATGCCACCGAGGACGTGGAGACGATCCTGGCGGATTAGCGGAAGCCCCACACCTCTTGGAATAAGCGCCCGGATTGTTAGGGTCGGAGCATGCACGTGAGTAGACGAACGACGAAAGCCCTGGTCGTCGGCTCCGCCTATGCGGCCTCGACCATGATCCCCTTCGGACGGCTCCGCGGTCGCCGCCTGGCCCTGGCCGCGGCGGTGGGTGCCGTGGGCGGAGCAGCCCTCGCCGGGACAGTGGCCTATGTGAACCCGGTGAAGTCCCAGGAGAAGTCCCCCACGCCCGAGTCGCCTCGGGCCGAACCATCCGGGGAACGGCCGACACCCTCCCCCGTCATCATTGCCGTGGCAGCCGGGATGGGGGCCGTCCTGGGCGCCGGAGGCACGCTGCTGACGGTCTACCTCGACCGCTGGATCGAACACGGACTGCGCCGCGCCGGGGTGCGCCGGCCACGCCCGTGGATGGTTGCCGGGGCGGGCCTACTCGGCGTGGCACAGGAGGCGTTGGAGTCCAAAACCGCGGCGGACTAGACGCCCCGGATGCAGTCCTCAGGCCAGGGTCTGGCCCTTGCGCTCGGGCAGCATGAACATGGCCAGGAACTGCACGACATAGATGATCGGCAGGAAGGCGAGTGCCGCGCCGAAGCCCACGGAACCGGCCAGCAGCGCGATGACCACAGGGGCGAACCCGCCCAGGGCCCGGCCCACATTGAACAGCAGGTTCTGCGCCAGCGCCCGCACGTGCGTGGGATAGAGCTCTGCCAGCAGGGCCCCGTGACCGCCCAGCATGCCGTTGGCGAAGGCGCCCATGAAGAAGCCGCCCACCAGCAGTGCCGTGGGACCGGTCAGCTGGCTGTAGACCAGGATGGACACGATCGCCCCCGCCTGGAAGATCCAGAATGCCGGTCGACGGCCCAGCTTGTCGGCCAGTACCCCGAAGATCAGGATGCCGCACAGCATCCCGGCCACGGTCACCGCGGTCCACAGCGCTCCCTTGGTCACGCCCAGGCCCAGGGAGGTCGCCAGGTAGTTCGGCAACCAGGTGATGATGCCGAAGTACCCGAAGTTCTGCACGGTCGTCAGGATGATCATCGCAATGGTGATCCGGGTGGTGCGCGCGTCCTTGAACAGCTCCCCCACCTGGTGGACGAACGATGCCCCGCCCAGTTCGCCGGCGGCCTTGGCCTGGGTGAAGTGCTCCGGCTCATCGACCCCGCGGCGGATGAAGAAGGCCGCGATCGCCGGCAGGATGCCGATGACGAAGAGGGCCCGCCAGCCCCACAGTGCGATGACCGGGCCGGATGCGATGGCGGCGACGAACACGCCCAGCTGGAAGCCCACCCCGACCCAGGAGGTGCCGCGGGCCCGCTGGTGACTGGCCACGGCCTCGGCGGCCAGGGCCATGCCGATACCGAACTCACCGCCGATCCCGATACCCGCGATGAACCGGTAGGCGGCCATGTCCCAGTAGCCCTGGGCAACGGCGGACAGACCTGTGAACACTGCGAACAGCAGGACCGTCCAGGTCAGCACCTTGACCCGGCCCAGCCGATCGGCCAGGGCGCCGAACACCACGCCGCCGACCACCGCGCCCAGCAGGGTGATGGTCGACAGGGAGCCGGCCTGGACATCGGTCAGGCCGAAGGAGGCGATGATCCCGGAGAGCGCGAAGCTCAGGATCATCAGGTCGAAGCCGTCGAGGCCATAGCCCACGGCCGCGGCGACGATTGCCTTGCGCTGGTACTTCGGATCGTGCGCGTTGGGTGTGCTCGCCGGGGGCCGGGCTTCGGCGGTGGGTTCGGGCGTGGGCATACGGGTGCCTTTCACGGTCGGGGTGCGGGAATGGGTCCAGCCGCCGGGGGGGGGCTGGCTCATACGCACCCCACCGGATGAGGGCCACCGACTATTATGCACCCGCTGGGATCTGTGCACGTGTTGGGGACGGCCTCAGCCGTACGCCACCGTGCGCGCATCGCGCACCTTCGTGCGGATGCGGTAGATGCTGGTCGAACCGCAGATGTACAGGGTGCGCCCATCCGCCCCGCCGAAGCAGCAGTTCGCGACCTTCTCCGGCACCGGGATGTCCGCGATCCTCTCCCCCACCGGGGTGTAGATCTGGATACCGGTCAGCGAGGACGTCCACACATTGCCGTGCACATCCACCCGGAAGCCGTCGGGCAGGCCCGGTGCGACCTCGGCGAAGGTCCGCCCGTTCTTCGCCGTATACCCCTCGAAGACGTCATAGGCGTGGATGGCGTGCCCACCGGGGCGCAGCGGGTTCGGATTGTCGCGGTCCGGCGGATCGATCGAGGAATCAGAGACATAGAGAATCGACTCGTCCGGGGAGAAGGCCAGTCCGTTGGGAGCCTCCACATCGATGACCACCGGGCGCACCTCACCGGTTTCCGGATCGAACCGGAAGACGAAGCGGTCGCCGTATTCCTCCTCGCCGGCGTGACCCTCCACCGGACGCTTGATGCCATAGGAAGGATCGGTGAACCAGATCGTCCCATCGGATTTCACCACCACGTCATTGGGCGAATTGAGCCGCTTTCCCAGATAGGAATCGACCGCGATCTCCACGGAGTGGGCCGCGTCCACCTGCGCGGTTCTGTCGATCTGGATCGCGCGCCGGCCATGGGAGCACTCGACGACACCCCCGTCGGGCGCGACGGTGCGCCCATTGGTGAACTCCGCGGCGGCATCGACGACCGTGACCTCACCGGTGGCCTCGTCGAACTCGACCACCCGGTTGTTCGGGATATCGCTGAAGCGCAGCACCCCGCGCCCGGCGATCCAGGCGGGGCCCTCCGTCCAGACGAATCCCTCCGCCACCTTCTCCAGTTGCGCGGTCGGATCGAACAGTTCACGTGTCATGGGATTACTCCTTGTCCTTCTTGACGGCCACCGCGACCGTCTCGGTGATCCGGGCCAGCGGGATGAAGCCCACCAGGCAGATCAGCGCCAGAATGATGTAGTGCCAGGTGAAGCCCAGGTGGGTCACCACGATGCCGGAGACCGCACTGGCGAAGATGCCGGAGACACCCATCGCCACGCCGATCATCAGGCCCATCGAGGTGCCGGCGGCCTTGGGAGTCGAATCGACCAGCAGGGCGTAGAGCACGGGGAAGGGCGCATTGCGGAACAGACCCCAGGCCAACAGCACGATCCAGGCCGAGGTCAGGTCGTGGATGAAGATCATGGCCAGCAGGGTGACGACCCAGCCGATGATGAGGAAGGAGATCGAGAACTTCCGCCCCAGTTTGTCCGACAGCGTGCCCCAGACGACCTGACCGATCCAGCCGGTCAGACCGGAGGCACCCGAAACCAGGATCGCATCCGCGGTGTTCATACCGAAGTCGGCGAACTGTGTGGTCAGGAATGTCACCGCGCCGGCCTCACCCCAGAGGAACAGGAAGCACAGGAGGACGGACCAGCGCACATTGGCGTGCTTGAGCGCCTCCTTGACCGGTCCCCACATCGTCCCGTCGCCCTTGGTCGACAGTTCTTCCTGCGGGGGCGTCTTGCCCATGGCCTTGATCTGCCCGTAGAGCTTGGCCTGCTTCTTCTGGCGACCGATGAACGATTGCCAGATCACCACGGGGATGCCCAGCAGCGGAATGACGAGGAAGGCATGTCGCCAGTCCCCTGCGCCCAGCACCAGTGCGATCAGCGCACCGGCCAGGAACTGCCCCAGGGGGAACCCTGTATGGTGCACACCCACGGCGAACCCGCGATGCTCCTTGGGCCACCATTCGGCCACCATCGCGACGTTGACCGGCTCCGAACCGCCCCTGCTGATGCCCATGGGAATGCGCAGCAACAGGAAGGCCGCAAAACTACCGGCCATCCCGAAGGTCAGCGCACCGCCGATGATCCCGAACAGCATCGCGACGTTCCACGTCCAGGTCCGCCGATAGCCCGAGCCGATCCGGTCGGACAGGTACCCGAACAGAATGCCGCCGCCCACCAGGCCGGCGAAGTAGACGGAGTTGATCAGACCCGCCTGATCGGGACTGAGCCCGAAGTCCTCGGATATCTGCGGCAGCACCGCAGGCAGGATCTGGTGATCCACCGAGGTCATCAGAATCGCAAGCGTGGTGATGACCAACATCCACCACGACAGCGCGGGGGCCCGGGGGACCAGGCTGTGCGTACCGGGATTCACTCCCTTCTCCTGGTCCTCCGGGCCACCGAAAGACGATCCATCATTCATAGGATCTTGTGATTGCGCCACGCTGCGCCACCTCGCTTTTAAACTAGGCCAGACCGCATCATTACCGTCTGCACGTGGCAATCATCACAATATCCTATAGGAAAGTCAAGGCTTTCATCCGATGACTGCCCTCAGTTTCCCCGCGGCGCCGGACCCAGTTCGGCCAGCAGCTGCTGCATCTTCGCATAGGCCTTATTGCGGTAGGCGATGAGTTCGGCGGAGGTCTCCTCGTCGAACTCGCCGGTCAGACCGCGCCCGTTCTTCACGCCCTTGGCGCCGGAGGCAACGGCCTCGGTCAACAGGGCCGGCTGCGCCATCCGCTGCCCGAAGGCCTCTTCGAACGTCTTGAAGCAGTTCGCGTAGACGTCCAGACCGGCCTGGTCGGCGATTGCGAAGGGGCCGAAGAAGCCCAGCCGGAATCCGAAGGTGGTCCGCACGATCGTGTCGACGTCCTCGACGTTGGCCACACCCTCTTCGACGACGGACGTCGCCTCCTTCAGCAGCGCGTACTGCAGACGGTTGAGCACCATTCCGGGGGTGTCGGCGACCTGTGCGCCCTCCCGGCCCGCGGCGGCCAGCAATTCCTTGACGGTCTCGATCACCTCGGGGGCCGTCGCCTCGCCGGCCACCAGTTCGACACCGGGGATGAACGGCGCCGGATTGGAAAAGTGCACGGTCAGGAAGCGCTCCGGGTGGCTGACCGCGGACACCAGTTCGTGGACCGGGATCGTCGAGGTGTTCGTGCCGATGATCGCATCGGGGCGCGCGTGTTCGCTGATCGTCGCCAACACGCTGCGCTTGACGTCGAGGACCTCGAACACCGCCTCCTCGATGAAGTCGGCGTCCGCGACCGCCTCGGCGATGGTGCCGTTGGTGTGCAGGTGAGCGGTGATAGTGTCGGCGGCACCGGCGGGGAACAGACCCTGCTCCTCGAACTCCCTGGCTTCGCGCTGCAGGCGGGTCAGTGACTTTTCAGCGGCTTCCACACTGACGTCGGCGATGGTGACGTCGAAGCCGACCATGGCCAGGGACTGGGCGATGCCGCCGCCCATATAACCGGCGCCGACGACTGTGACCTTTTCGATGTTCATCTGTGCTTTCCTTCTCTCCACCAGCGTGGATGTCAGTGTGTATAGGGACGGTGCCGCGGAATGTCCTCATTGAGCTCCACCCCGAACCCGGGGGTGTCCGGCAGCTTCAGCTGGCCATTGACCGGCACCGGCTCGCCGATCAGCATCGGGGAGAACATCGGGACGACTTCCTCGGCGCTCGGGTGCATCATGAGGAACTCCGTGAATGGGGAATTCATCCGCGTGATCACGAAGTGATAGGAGTACACCGAGGAGCCGTGGGGCACGACCAGTGCGCCGTGGGCGTCGGCGAGCGCCGAGATCTTCGCGAGCTCGGTGATCCCACCGCACCACCCGACGTCGGGTTGCAGGATGTCGGCGGCCCCCATCTCCAGCAGCTGGCGGAAGCCCCAACGGGTGGCCTCGTGTTCGCCGGTGGAGATCAGCATGCCCGCAGGCGCATTCTTCCGCAGCTGCCGGTAGCCCCAGTAGTCGTCGGGGATCAGCGCCTCTTCGAGCCAGCGCAGACCGTATTCGTGGGCGCAGTGGGCCAGGCGGGTCGCATAGTCGACGTCCAGCGACATCCAGCAGTCGTACATCAGCCAGAAGTCATCGCCGACCTTCTCGCGCATGTCCGCGAGCAGCTCGATGTTCTTCTCCAGCCCCTCCTCGCCCTCTGCCGGGCCGTGGTGCAGGGGCATCTTGCCGCCGATGAAGCCCAGTTCCTTCGCCTTATCGGGCCGGGCGCCGGTGGCGTACATGGTGAGCTCATCGCGCACGGGCCCGCCCAGCAGTGCGTACACGGGTTCCTCGCGCAGCCGGCCCAGCAGGTCGTACAGGGCCAGGTCGACCGCGCTGATCGCGTTGAGCACGATGCCGCGGCGCCCGTAGAAGATGGTGGACCGGTACATCTGGTCCCAGATCTTCTCGATGTCGGTCACCGCCGCACCCTCGACGAAGCGTGCCAGGTGCTTCTCGACGATCCAAGCACCCGGTTCGCCGCCTGTGGATACGGCGAAGCCCACGGTACCGTCGTCGGCCTCGATCTCGACGAGCAGGGTGCCCAGCACGTTGAGGCCGAAGGACTGTCGCGAGGCCCGGTACTCCGGATAGACCGACATCGGGGTCGCGATGTGGTCGTCGATCCAGTGGTCGGCGTCCTGATCGTGGTAGTCCGCTCCCCCGCCGGTCAGCGTATAGGCACGGACCTGCTTGATCTTCTTGGTGTGCACGCTCATCGCAGGGCCTCCTCGGCATCCGGATCGGCATCCGCATCGGCGAAGCCGACCAGGATCTTCCCCGGCACTTCGGCACCGGCGGCCAGACGCGCGAAGGCGTCCTGGGCCGCGTCGGGGGTAACGGTCTCGGAGACCATCGGGGCCACCACGTCCGCGTGTGTCCCGACCCAGGCCGCGGCGTCCGCGAAGTCCTGGGCGGTGTAGGTGAAGGAGCCGAAGACCGTCCGTTCCTCGGTGCTGATGGCGAACGCCGGCACGCTCAGTTCGGGGCTGCCCATGCCCACGAGCACCACGGACCCGCCCAGCCCGGTGACCTTGAGCGCATCTGCGAAGGTCGGGGTGATGCCCACGGCGTCCAGCGCCAGATCGGCGGGTGCGCCGAAGTGTTCCCGCACGACCTCGTCCAGGGGCCCGTCCGCGGGCCCGACCGCATGGGCGCCCAATCCTGCGGCCAGCTCCCGCCGGGGCGCGCTGGGTTCGGAGAGCACAATGTCGGTGATGCCCTCGATCAGCAGGGCCAGCACGACGCTCTGGCCGATCGGCCCGCCGCCGATGACCACGGCCCTGGCATCGGGTGCCGCGCCGGCGCGGCGGACAGCGTGCAGGGCCACCGCCACGGGTTCGATCAGGGCGCCCAGGGCCACGGGCAGGTCCTGATCGAGCAGGACGATATTGCGCGCGGGGACGACCACGTAGTCGGCGAACGAGGCCCGGTAGTCGTGGGCGACGCCCACCACCGTCTTGTCCGGGTGGTGTTGTTCGCGCCCCGCGTATGCTGCCAGGTCCTCTGCTGGGACGATCACGGGGTTGAAGGTGGCGGCGGCTCCGATCGGGTAGGCGGCGGGGTCGACTCCGCCGCCGAGGCCCGCGATCGTGCCGGCCGATTCGTGACCCATGATCTGACCGGGGATCCGTCGGCCGTTCTCCCCGGTGAATCCATGGAAGTCCGAGCCGCAGATGCCCGTGGCGACGATGCGCAGCAGCACCTCGTCGGGGCCGGGCTCGGGAGTGGGCACCTGGACGACGTCCAGCTGATGGAAATCGGTTAGGACCAGTGCTCTCATGGGGATTCCTCCTCGGAAGTCGTTGTCAGCCCTGTGCGGTCTGGGGCCTGCGGTTCTTGTCGCGCTTGTCGAAGACCGCGGTGCCCACGCACAGAATCGCGGCGATGAACGGGCAGATGCCCAGGACGATCAGGCCCATCGATTCGGAGCCGGTGCTCTCGACGATCCACACGCGCATATTGGGCGCGACGAATCCGCCCAGGTTGCCCACGCCGTTGATCAGACCCACAGACGAGGCCAGGGCGGCGCCGGTCAGGTACGAGGTCGGGATGTTCCAGAACACGGGCTGGGCCGAACAGAAGCCCAGGGCCGCCAGGCACAGGCCCAGCATCGCCACGAACGGCTGGTCGAACAGGGCTGCGACGAACAGGCCCACCCCGGACACGGCGAGCAGGATCGAGGTGATGGTCCGGTAGCTGCCCGTCTTGTCCGCGATCCGGCCGGAGAGGATATTGGCGCACAGACCGACGAACCAGGGGATCGCGGTCAGCAGACCGACGTAGAGGCCGACCTGGGCTCCGGCGATGGAGGCCACCTGCTTGGGCAGGAAGAAGGTCAGACCGTACACGGCTATCTGCAGCATGAAGTAGACCAGGCAGAAGTACAGGATGCGGCCGTTGAACAGGGCCCTCCACCAGCTGAGCTTGTGCTCACTGTCCTGTTCGGCCTCCTCGGCCTCGAGGATCGCGGTCAGCTCCGTGCGCTCCTTGGCATCGAGCCACTTGGCGTCCTTCGGCCGGTCGGTCAGGTAGAAGATCGCCACGATGCCGACCACGACGGCGATCAGGCCCTCGATGAGGAACATCCACTGGTGGCCGAACAGTCCGCCGACTCCGTCGAGTTCGATCAGGCCACCGGACAGGGGGCCGCCGATGACCTGCGCGATGGGCAGGCCCATGTAGAACAGGGCGGTGGCGTTGGCGCGCCGGCGGCGCGGGAACCAGTAGGTCAGGTAGAGGATGACGCCGGGGAAGAAACCGGCCTCGGCCACCCCCAGCAGGAAGCGCAGCAGGTAGAAGATCGGTTCGTTCGTCACGAACATGAAACAGGCGGCGATGATGCCCCAGGTGATCATGATCCGGGCCATCCACCAGCGGGCCCCGACCTTGTGCATGATCAGGTTCGAGGGGACCTCGAACACGGCATAGCCGATGAAGAACAGCCCGGCGCCGAAGGCGTAGGCCGCGGTGGACAGGCCCGCATGGATTTCCAGGGACTGCTCGGCGAAGCCGATGTTGGTGCGGTCCAGGAAGGCGATGACGTACATCAGCATGAGGAACGGCAGCAGCCGGACCAGGGCCTTACGGGTCGCGGTCTTCACCGCGGGGGTGTAGTGCTCTTCGCCTTTGACGACGGAGGCATTTCGCAATGCATCAGGGGAAGACATCCTCGTCTCTCCTTTAACTAGGTAGGGATTTTCGGGGAACTGTGGATCAGACCATGTGCTTTCCGCCGTCGACGTTGATCGAGTCGCCGTTGACGAAGCTGGATTCCTCGCTGACCAGGAAGGCGATGAGTCCGGCGACCTCCTGCGGCTGGCCCACGCGCTGCAGGGGGATGTCGGCCGACATTCCGGCCTTGCGGTCGTCGGTGAGCTTTCCGCCCATGATGTCCGTGTCGATGGGACCGGGCACGATCGCGTTGACGGTGATGCCGTAGCGGCCCAGTTCCCTCGCCCCGCCGCGGGTCAGGCCCTGCACCGCGGCCTTGGCAGCGGCGTAGCCGATCTTGGAGAAGGTGCCACCACCGTCGTAGGCGGTGATCGAGGCGGTGTTGACGATGCGTCCACCGGTGCCCGCCTGGGACATCCGGGCGGCGGCGGCCTGCATCATGAACAGGGTGCCGGTGGCGTTGACCCCCATGATCCGTCCCCAGGAGTCCTCGTCGAGTTCGAAAATGCTCTGTGGGCCGGGGATGCCGGCCAGGTTGACCTCGGCGAGCACCGGTGGCAGTTCCGCGTCGATCCGGGCGAAGGCGGCGTCGACGGCCGCCTTGTCGGTGATATCGGCGCCGATGCCCACCGCCTGAATGCCGGCGGCCTCGGCGAGTTCGGCCGCGAATGCCTCCACTGCCGCGCCGTCGATGTCGAGCAGGGCCAGGTGCCAGCCGTCGGCCGCCAGTCGGCGCGCCACATGGCGCCCGATTCCGCGTTCGCCGCCGGCGCCGGTGATGACGGCGGTCCTGTCAGCAGGGAATTCCTGGACTTTGTGGATGTCGATGGTCATGGGTTGCCTTTCGATGGAGGAGGGATGGAGAGGGGATGTCTCAGGCGGCCAGCGCAGAGGAGAGGACCTGTCGGATGTAGGCGACGTTCTCCGCGATGACCCCGAGCGAGTCGGAGCCGTAGTGCTCGCAGCAGAACGGGCCCGTGTAGCCCAGTTCCACGGCGCGCCTGATCACCTGGCGGTAGTTGATGTAGCCGTACTTCAGCGGCAGCGGGGCGGACGAGTACGCGCCGGTCGCCGGGTCGAAGTCGCGCGAGTAGTTCTTGATGTGCCAGAAGTTGGCGTACGGCAGGACCTTCTCGAACATGTCCTCCCAGGGTTCGACCTCCCGGTGCAGGCGCACCAGGTTTCCGATGTCGGGGTTGAGGCCGACGGCCGGATGGTCGACATCGGTCACGAAGCCCACCGCCTCGTCCGCGGTTCCGACGAAGGTGTCCTCGTACATCTCCAGGCTCAGTTCGATCCCGGCGGCCTGGGCACAGTCGCCCAGTTCTCTGATCCGCTCGATGGCCAGATCGCGCAGGGCCGGATCGTCGTGGTGGCCGTCCTCGAGCCAGAACCAGATGGCGGCGTTCTGCTGCGGAGTCGTCGCCTGCATGAAACCGGTGTTGACCACGGAGACGTCGAAACTGGGGGCGATTTCGATGAAGCGCTTGGCATCGCGCACATTGTCCTCGCCCGAGGCCGTGTCGACGACCGAATTGCGGGTCATGGAGATCGAGGACAGGCCCAGGCCCTCGCCGTCGAGGACCCGGCGGAATTCCTCGAGCCGCTTATCGTCCAGTTTCGCCAGGGACAGCCAGGCATCGGTCGGGTCGACCAGGTCGACGCCCAGTTCCTTGACCTGGCGCAGCTGTGTGGCCCAGACGGTCGAGGGGGCGTCCACGAGCGGTCCCCCATCGGGTGCCCGGTTGCCGAAGGTAAGCATATTGGCGCCGATCGGCCAGGTTTCAGCAGTGAACATCTTCGTCCTTCTCCAGGGCTCTAGGGGGTCGAGTGGGTGTCGATTGGGTAGTCGATTTCCCAAGCTTCACATATCCTATAGGATATTCACAATTGTGGAACATCCCCGGCCATAGCAGTTCACCCGCCCTGGCCGCCCGAACGGCAGAGGACACGACGATGACGTATTTGTTCAACGACCCGGACGACTTCGCCGCCCAAGCCGTAGCAGGCCTGGTCGCGGCCAATCCGGACCTCACCCAGGTCCACGGCGGCGTGGTCCGCTCCACCCGAACCCCGGCCGGGCAGCCCGCCCTGGTCGTCGGCGGCGGCTCCGGGCACTACCCCGCCTTCGCCGGCTGGGTCGGTCCCGGTATGGCACACGGCGCCCCCTGCGGCAATGTCTTCGCCTCGCCATCGGCCTCCCAGGTGTATTCGGTGGCGCGCAACGCCGAAGCCGGCGGCGGTGTCATCCTGGGCTTCGGCAACTACGCCGGTGACATCCTGCACTTCGGCCTGGCCGCGGAGAAACTGCGCGCCGAGGGCATCGACGTGCGCATCGTGCCCGTGGCCGACGACATCGTGTCCAACACCGAAGACAAGCACCGCGAGCGCCGCGGCATCGCCGGTGACCTGCCCGTTTTCAAGATCACCGGAGCTGCGATCGAAGCCGGCGCGAACCTCGACGAGGCCGAACGCATCGCCTGGAAGGCCAATGACGCCACCCGCTCCTTCGGGGTGGCCTTCGCCGGCTGCACCCTGCCCGGCGCCCCCGAGCCCCTGTTCACGGTGCAGCCAGGGCAGATGGCCGTGGGCCTGGGCATCCACGGCGAACCCGGAATCCACGATGAGGACCTGGGCAGCGCCGCCGATGTCGCCCGACTGCTGCTCGAGGGCATCCTCGCAGAAGAGCCCGAGCGCGCAGCCGACGGATACAACGGTCGGGTGGCCGTCGTCCTCAACGGCCTGGGCACCGTGAAGTACGAAGAGCTGTTCGTGCTCTACGCCGCGCTGGCCCCCCTGCTGGCCGAGCACGGCCTGACGCCGGTCGCCCAGGAGGTCGGTGAGTTCGTCACCAGCCTCGACATGGCGGGTGCCTCCCTGACCCTGGTCTTCCTCGACGACGAACTCGAAGAGCTGTGGACCGCGCCGACGTGCACCCCGGCCTTCCGGCGCGGCAGCGTGACCTCGGCCCCCTGCGAACCCCGCGACGAGATCTGGACCCCCGAGGCCGAGGCCGTCCCCCCGGCAGACGCCGCGTCCCGGACCACCGCCGCGGGCATCACCGAGGTACTCGACCTGTTCTCCGAGGTCTGCCTGCGCGAGGAGGACGAACTCGGCCGCCTCGACGCCATCGCCGGCGACGGCGACCACGGGATGGGTATGGTGCACGGTTCCCGCGCCGCAGCACTCGCCGCCCATGCGGCCACCGGCCAGGGTGCCGGCGCCCGCACCGTCCTACTGCGCGCGGGAGCCGCCTGGGCCGAGGGGGCCGGCGGCACCTCGGGCGCCCTGTGGGGAGCGGCACTGACCGCGGCCGGCGGCGTCTACTCCGATGAACGGGCCGGTGACGATGCGACCCTGCTGTCCGCGCTCGCGGCTGGCGTCGACGCCATCTGCCGGCTCGGCGGGGCCAAGCCCGGCGATAAGACCATGGTCGATGCCGCACTGCCGTTCCGCGACACCCTGGCCGCCGATTCCAGCGGATCGGCCGCCCGGGCGATCGTCGCCGGGGCCGAGGCCGCGACAGCGGCCGCCGCCGCCACCGCGGACATCACCGCACGCCTCGGCCGCGCCCGTGTGCTCGGCGAGAAGTCCGTGGGCACCCCCGATCCGGGGGCCCTGTCGTTCGCGATCCTGATGACCGAACTGGGCGCGCGCCTGAACCACCACTAGAGGAGACACATCATGGCATTGAAGATCATCGTCGGCAGCGATAACGCCGGCTACGGCTACAAGGAAGAGCTCAAGACCATCCTCGAGGCCGACCCCAGGGTCGAACTCGTCGCAGACGCCGGAGTCACCGGGCGCGAGGACGGCACGTTCTACCCGAACGTCGCGACTGCGGCCGCCGAACAGGTCGCCGCCGGTTCCTTCGACCGGGCCCTGCTGTTCTGCGGTACCGGGCTGGGCGTGGCGATCGCGGCGAACAAGGTCAAGGGGATCCGCGCCGTAACCGCCCACGACCTGTACTCGGTTCAGCGCTCGGTGCTGTCGAACAACGCCCAGGTCCTGTGCATGGGTGAGCGCGTCATCGGGCTGGAGTCAGTCAAGGCCCTGGTCGACGTCTGGCTCGGCCTGGAATTCGACCCGGCCTCGAGCTCCGCGGCCAAGGTCGACGCCATCTGCTCCTACGAAGAGGACTGAACCGTGGACCTGTGGATCGGCACCAGCTGGAAGATGAACAAGACGCTGGACCAGGCGCGCGACTGGACGCGCGATGTACTGGCGGCGCTGGCCCCCGGCGGGACTCTGGCGGACCTGCCGGAGCACATCCACCCGTTCGTCATCCCGTCGTTCACCGCGACGGCGCTGGTCCACGGGCTGCTGGGAGAGGACTCCCGCATGGCCCTGGGCGTGCAGAACGCGCATTGGGAGGATGCCGGCGCCTGGACCGGCGAGGTCTCCGTTCCGCAGGCCAAGGACGCCGGCGCCCGAATCGTGGAGATCGGCCATTCGGAGCGCCGCGAGCACTTCGGGGAGACCGTGGAGACGACCGCGCTGAAGGTGCGCGCGGCCCTGCGCCACGGCCTGACACCCCTGTTGTGTGTCGGGGAACCGGATGCGGTCAAGGCCGCAGGTGAATCGGCCGCGTACATCGTGGAACAGGCCGAGGGCGCTCTGGCGGGGCTGGACGAGGCGGAACTGTCCCGGGTCCTCATCGCCTATGAACCGATCTGGGCGATCGGCGAATCCGGCCGACCGGCGCGGATGGAGGAACTCGTCGAGCCCTTCGCCGCCCTGGCCACCCGCTATCCGAACCAGCTGCGGGGCCTGCTCTACGGTGGCTCGGTCAACCTCGACAATGCCCGCGACATCCTTTCGGTCCCGCACGTCTCCGGACTGTTCGTGGGGCGGACCGCGTGGAACAGTGCGGGCTATATCGAACTGCTCCGCCTGGCGGCCGGGGCCCAGGAGGACAGTGCCGCGTCGATAGACTAGTCGCAGGGCCGCTGTGGCCCGCGACGCGAAAGGAAGCACCGTTGACCTCGATTTTTCCCGGTGTCCCCCAGAAGCTCCAGCGCCGCGGTTTGCGCGACGAGGTCTATGAACAGCTGCTCGACCTGCTGCAGTCGGACACCATGCCGGCGGGCACCAAGCTGAGCATCGACGGGCTGGCCCGCGAACTCGACGTCTCCCCCACCCCGGTCAGGGAGGCCCTGGTCAAACTCGAGGCCACCCATCTGATCGAACGTAGGGCGCTGCGCGGCTACACCGTGGCCGAGCCCCTGAGCGCCGGCCAGATCGCGGACCTGTCCGAGGTCAGGAAGGCCCTGGAGGTCGCCGCCGGGGGATTGGCGATCGCAAACCCCGCGGAACTCTTCCCCGGCCTCGATGACGCCCATGAGACCCATCGGATCGCCTCCGAGCGCGTCATCGGGTCCGCTGTGCCGGTTCCCCTGGAGCTGACCAAGGCCTATTTCGCCGCCGACAAGGCCTTTCACATGGCCATTATGCGGGCCACGGGCAATCCCTATCTGCTGGAGACCTACACGGGGATCGGCGCGCTGACCAACCGGATGCGCCAAAGCGCCCACAGCGGGCCCGATGACGTCAGGGAGGCTGCCATCGAACACTCCGCGATCCTGACCGCCCTGCACGCGGGCGACGCCGCCGCCGCAATGGCCGCGGCCGCCGCCCACGTCGACAATGTCAGGGACCGTTCGATCGCCAGCATCCGCTGAGCCGGGGCGTGGGGCCCCGCGCGGAGCCCAGAACATACGGAAACCTGCAGGCCATACGCGTATACGCGTATGGCCTGCAGGTTTCCGTATGGGATGTGCTCAGCTCGGCCCTATCCCAGTCCCAGCATCCCCGGCAGCCACAGGCTGATCATCGGAATGAAAGAGAGCAGGCACAGGGTCACGAGCATCGGGATGAAGAACGGCACGGCGCCCTTGATCACGGTGGTCACCGGATACTTCGTGACCGATGACAGCACGAACAGCACCAGCCCCACCGGTGGGGTGAGCAGGCCGATCATCAGGTTGAAGATCATCATGGTGCCGAAGTGGATCGGGCTCAGTCCGAAGGCCTCGGCCACCGGGACCAGCACCGGTGCCAGGATCAGGATCGCCGAGGTCGGTTCGAGCACCGCGCCCACGATCAGCAGCAGGATATTGGCCAGGATCAGGAACACCAGGGGCCGATCGGTGATCCCCAGGATCACATCGGCGGCCAGCTGCGGCGCCTGCTCACGGGCCAGGACCCAGCCGAACAGGCCGGCCGCGGCGACGATCAGCAGGGTGCCGCCAGCGGTCTCCACCGTGGTCACCAGGGCGTGCTTGAGGTTCTTCCAGCTCAGGTTCCGATAGCAGATCGCCAGGATCGCCACATAGGCCACCCCGATCGCGCTGGCCTCGGTCGGGGTGAAGATACCCGAGAGGATGCCACCGAGGATCACCACGGCGGCCCCGGCCGGCGGAATGGCCTTGAGCGCCTTCTTACCGCGCTCACCCCAGCTCGCCTTGTCCAGGCGCAGGTCGCCGCGCTTGCGCATCATGAACCACACGGTGATGCACAGCAGGACGACCAGGATCAGCGCGGGGATGATGCCGGAGGCGAACAGCGACCCGACGGACACGCCGGCGGTGACCGCGAAGATGATCGCGGGGATCGACGGCGGCAACATCGGGGCGATGAGCGAGGAAGCGCCGGTGATGCCCAGGGAGAATTCCTTGGGATAGCCGCGGCGCACCATCGCGGGCACCTGGATCCGGCCCATCGCAGCGGCATCGGAGATCGCGGCCCCGGAGATCCATGAGAACCCGAAGCTGGTGAAGATGTTGACATAGCCCAGGGAACCGCGGACGTGGCCGATGGCCGAGACCGCGAAATCGTAGAGTTTGTCGGTGGCCCCGGAGATGTTCGCCAGATTGCCCAGCAGGATGAACATCGGAACGGCCAGGATCGCGAAGTCGAACACCCCGGAGGTGCTCTGCTGGGCTGCGATCGCCAGCGTCGCCGTGGGGTCGAACAGGATGTAGAGCAGGGACGGCACCAACAGGGCGACGGCCACGGGCACGCGCAGTGCCAGGAGGACCAGCAGGCCCACGATCATCCATACGAGCGTCATCAGATGCCCTCCATTCCGGCGGCCTTGTCGGCGGGGTCGGGTTCGTCGTCGGGGTACCGCAGCTGCAGGTACAGGGCGATGAGGGTGTGGAACAGGACGCCCACGAAGCCAATCAGCGCAGCGGCGTAGAGCAACCCGGTGGGCAGACCGGTGGCCGGCAGGGTGACCGTGTGCACGATGTCGACGAGCATGATGCCGCCGATCGCGATGACCACGGCGGTCGCTGCGACGATGATGTCGGCGATCACCGAAATCACCTGCGCCACCCGCCTGGGCACCACGGTGGCGATGAGGTCCACGGTGATGTGGGCGCGGCGCGAGGATACGAAGGCGGCGGCCAGGAAGGTCAGCCAGACCAGGCACAGGCGGGCCAATTCCTCGGTCCACGACAGCGGCGACTGGAACACATAGCGAGTCACGACCTGGGTGATGACAAGGACGAACAGACCCACCAGCAGGATGCTGGTGATGAAGCGCTCGATGTTGATCAGCCAGCGGTAGACCGCCGAGCGCCGCTCGATGTGATCCTGCGGGAATTCGAGATCGTCTGCGACGTCTTCTGTGGACTCACTCATCACTTCTCACCGCCTGCAGAGGCCTTGCCGGCCGGCATCCCCGCAACCTCTTTCTGGATGTCCAGATAGAGCTGCTGATAGGGGGTCTTGGGCAGCATGCGCTCCTTGATGCGGTCGCGGAACCCGTCCACATCCACATCGTCGACGACCTTGATCGTGTCATCGGACTTCCACTTGGCCAGGATGTCGTGCTCCTCGTCCTTGACGCACTGCAGGTTCGCCTGGCGGGCCGAATCCGCCGCGTGCATCACGGCATCCCGGTCGGCCGGCTCCAGGCCGTCGAGGAAGTGGTCACTGGTGACCAGCTGAATGCCCTGGACGATGTGTCCGGTCAGGCTGATGGTCGACTGGACCTCTTCGAACTTGTTCGAGGAGACCGTCGGAATCGGGTTCTCCTCCGCGTCGATCGCGTGCTGTTGCAGGGCCAGGTAGACCTCGGTCAGGGCCATGGGCGTGGCGGTGCCGCCGAAGGCGTTGATCATCTGCAGGTACAGCGGCGCATCGGGCGTGCGGATCTTCAGACCCTTGAAGTCATCCGGGGTGCGCACGGGCTTGTTCGCCGTGACGTGGCGCGCCCCGTAGTACCAGGAGCTGAAGACGTGCAGGCCGGTTTCGGCGGCCATATCGTCGTAGACCTTCGCCAGTTCCTTGCCGCGGGTGCCCTGATCGTACTCATCCGCGGTCTTGAATAGATAGGGCGCGTCGACCACTGCCGCGTCGGGGTACCAGACCCCGAAGAAGGCGCCTGAGGAGATGCCGATGTCCAGGGCGCCGGTGGCGACCTGTTCGACGATCTCGGCCTCGGTGCCCAACTGGGACGAGGGGTAGACCTGCAGGTCGATGCCCTTGCCCGCCAGTTCCTTCTTCATGGTGGCGGTGCCGCAGCGATTGGACGGATGTTTGGACTCGTAGACATTGGCCAGCCGGATCACCTTGGCGTCCGGATCCGGGGCGTCCTTGGCGAAACCGCTGATGTCCACGGGGTCCATCAAGCCGCAACCGGACAATGTCAGTGCGAGCGCGCTCAGGCAGGCGGCGGCAGCCGTTGCCAGTCGTCGTCTCATATCGTTCTCCCTCGAACGGTAAGTGGGGGTCCATTCCCCCAGAGCTTTCCCATAGTCCTATAGGAATCCTGAACAAACTATATGAATGTGATGTACATTGCAAGAATCATCCCATGTTTCGGATCCAAATGAATCCGATGGATCCACAGTGATCCGAAACACGGGATGCCCTCACATCGAGATACCCAGTGCCCCGCGCGTGAGCTGGAAGCCCACATCGGCCCGCGGCGGAGTCTGCGAGGCGAACTCACCGGCCAGCGCCGCGGCCAGCGCGGAGCGCACGGATCCCTCGCCGCCGGCCCTGGTCGGCGCCGCCTCGGAGGCCCCGGACAGCACGACGTCCAGCCCGGCGACGGGTGCTGCCCCCACCTGCACGGTGGGGATGAAGCGGTGCGGCTGCCAGGGCCGGCCGGAGGTGAACACGAGCAGGGCCAGGGCACCGCAGGCACCCATCCCGGTCGCGGCCTCGAGCCAGTCGCCGGTGCCCAGCTCCATCACGTGCAGTCCGGGTTCGGTCACCACGCCGGCATAGGCCAGGGTCGGAGCCACCGGGCCGGTGCCCGGGATGCCGAAGGCCGTGCGGAATCGCGGATCGGCCAGCAGCGGATCTCCCTGGGCCACCAATACGGAGCCGCCCTGGGCCAACAGTCCGCGGATCACCTCGATCGCCTCGGCCACGAGTCCGTCAGCGGCCCCCCGGCCGGTGGCAATCCCGACGACGGGACCGTCCAGACGGCCGGCGGCCGGGGCCCCCGCATCGTCCCGGTCGCCCAACAGGCCGCGCACGTGCGCGGTGGCTGCCGCGATTCCGCCGTCACCCTGGATGCTCGCCCAGCCAAAGGCCCCGGCGTCCACCCCGCGTTCGGCCAGGGCCGAATGGAAGTAGTCGTTGTGCGTCTTCTCGCAGCCGTGTTCCAAGAACACGCAGCTGCCCACATAGGGGTGCGTCGCATAGCCGATCAGGGTATCGCGGAAGATCTCCTCGGCACTGCCACTGGACACCCCGCAGCCCTCGGTGTGCGGCAGGGCGATCACCGGCAGTCCGGCGCCGCCCTGCCCGGGACCCGGGGCACTCTCGCCGTGGGCGATCTGCTCGGCCACCTGGCCCGAACACAGACTGGTGGGCAGCACCAGGTCCACCCGGGCGGACACCGGCGCACCGGCGCCGAGGTCCCCGCCAGCGGCAGCGGCCGCGACCAGCGGATGCCCCGCGGGCCGGGCCGAGGCCACCGGATGATCGCTCCAGGACCGCCAGATCTGCGTCTGCGACTGACCAGAGGCCTCGCCCTTGGAGCGGACTCCCCCGGCCGTGGCCAGGGCCAGTTCGAACAGCTCCTCCCCGCAGACGGACAGGGGCAGCCCATCGAGCATCCGGCCGGCGTTGAAGTCCATATCGGACTCCAGCTTGGTGAAGCGCTCGGTCGTCGTGACCACCTTGAGGGTGGGCACGAAGGGGAAGTTCGTAATCGAGCCGTTGCCGGTGGTGAAGATGATGAGATTGCAACCGGCGGCCACCTGGCCCGCGATGGACTCCAGGTCATTGCCGGGTGAGTCCATGAAGCAGTAGCCGGGGGCCGTCATCGGCTCGCCGTAGTCGATCACGTAGTCGATCGCCAGCCGGGGATCCTTCTTGCGCGATGCGCCCAGGGACTTCAGAGTGATGTTGTACAGGCCGCGGTAGATATTGCCACCGGACACATTGCCCTCCGCCGTGTGCCCATGGGCCGCGGCATAGTCCTTGAACCGCTGCTGGACGCTTAAGAACCTGTCCGTCACACCGGGCTCGGCGACCCGGGCCAGGGTGTGGACCTCGGAGCCGATCAGCTCATCGGTCTCGGCCAGGTTCGCCGCTCCCCCGTGGTCGACCAGGCGGAACATCGCATCGCCGAGGACCTGATTGGCGCTCGCCCCGGAGAAGGCGTCCGAGCCGCCGCACTGCAGGCCCACCCGCAGGGCCGACAGGGGCGCCGGCGTGCGGCGCTGGGCCACGACCCGCGGCGCCACGGTCTCGGCCACCCGCACGATACCCTCGACCGCCTCGTCTCCGGCATCGGCCGCCAGGCAGAAGCGCACCGCGTACTCCTGCGGGTCCGCGTACACATGTGCCAGGGCGGCGAGCACCTCGGCGTTGCTCACCGCATTGTCCGGATCGCCCACGAACACGGCGGCGCCCACGTTCGGATTGACCGCGAAGCCGGCCAGGGTGCGCAACAGCAGGTCCTTGTTCGCCGGTGCCGTGGCCCCACCGGCCTCGGTGTGGACCACGGGGACCACCCCGTCGAAGTCCGCGGTGGCGGGGTGGATCTCGGCCAGTCGTGCGGCGGCGGCGAACACCGCGGCCCGCGAGCGCGAGGTCACCCCGATGATCGCCAGGTGGTTCCGCGTCCCCCAGCCCCGTTTGGGTCCCCGGTGGAAGCCGGGGAAGGTGCGCTCATGGGCCCGGGTGGGCACATTGGGCCCGTATTCCGGATGTTCGGGCAGGGTCCGGTCGGCCACGGTGTCGCGGTCGCGGAAGGTCACGGGCAGGTCCGCCGGGAACTCGCCGGGGTGGCGCGCCAGCAGCACCTGGCGCATCTTCTCATTGCACACATAGTCCCCCGGCAGCAGATCGGCCAGGGCGTGGCCGAAGGGCATCCCCCAGGAGGTCAGTGCCGCACCCCGGGCGATCGGGCGCACGCAGATGCGGTGGCCCTGCAGGACAGGGTGTGCGAGCACCCGCGGCACCCCCTCGATGAGAACGGTGGTCCCGGCTTCGAGGCGGCGCGGCACGATGGCGACGTTGTCTTCGGGTGTGGGCAGAATGTACTGGGGCGTCTTCGGCCCAGTGGTCTCGTGGCTCATGGCGGAACCCTATCCCACCGCGGTCAGCGCCGCGGCGTCCACGTCCAGGCCAGTGGCCAGGGTGCGCAGATCGGCGACCAGGGCGTCGCCCAGTTCCACTGCGGCCGCATACTCCCGCTGCAGGGTGTATTCCTTCTGACCGGGCACCAGGACCGCGGCCCGGCTGCCGTCGGCGGCCCGGGCGCCGGCGCCGTGGACGGCGTCCTGCAGGGCCGCGACCTTGGTTTCGACCGCACTGCGGCCGGCGAAGCGCTCCGTGTCGAAGGCGATGAGGAAGTGGCCGTTGTTCATCCGGGAGGCGGGGTTGTCCCAGATGTCCTGGGTGTCGAATGCGTAGGTGGCGGTGTTCAGGGCCGAGGCCAAGCCTTCGAGCAGCACGGACACGCCGGACCCCTTGTGGTCGCCGAAGGGCACCAGGGCCCCGTCGATCGCACCCTGCGGATCGGTCGTCGGATTGCCCTGGGCGTCGACCGCCCAGCCGGCGGGGATTGGCTGCCCGGCCTGCTTGGCCGCCATCACCTTGCCGAAGGCCCCGTTGGAGGTCGCCATATCGGCCGTCAGCGGGTCGGTCCCAGCGCTGGGCATGGCGATGGTCAGCGGGTTGGTGCCCAGCACGGTGGACACGCCGCCGTAGGGGGCGACGGTGGGTCCCGTGGACGAGGTCAGGAAGCCCACCAGCCCGCGGGCCACCAGCTGATCGGTCCAGAACTGCCCGGCACCGTAGTGGCTGGAGTTATCCACGGAGATCGCGGCGATTCCGTGCTCGGCCACGGCCTGCACGGCCCAGTCGAGCGCGCGCTGCATGACGACCTGCCCCAGGCCGGCGTCACCGTTCAGCGTTGCGGTGGCACCGTTTGCCCGCAGCACGGGTTCCGGATTGGCCTTGATCCCGCCCTCGCGCAGGGCGGAGACGTAGAGCGGCAGGCGCAGCAGGCCGTGGGAGTTGATGCCGCGCTGGTCGGCCTGGACCAGGCTGCGGGCGGTCAGCCGGGCCGCATCGGCCGGCACGTGCTGGGTCTGCAGGGCGGCCGAGGCGAAGCCCAGCAATCCGGTGACGTCGTACTTCATGGGTGGTTTCCTTCGGGAGTTCGGGAGTTCGAGGGTTCGGGAGGCGGTGATGGGGTGCGCGGGGTCAGTCCTTGTACCAGGCGCGAGTCGCGAAAGCGGTGATGGCGCCGATCACGGCGAAGCCCACGAACAGCAGGGTGACGGGCCAGGGCTTGTCCCCGGCGGCCGTGACGAGGGCAGCTGCAACCGCGGCGATGGGCCCGGCCAGGAAGGCGGACATGGGCTCGCGCACCAGGACCAGGCCGGACAGCCGGTGCTCGGGCTTGAACAGGCGGGACAGCAGTACGCTGTGCGAGGCGTAGCCGCTGGCCAGGGCGATGCTCAGACCCAGCACCATGGTGGCGATGATGATGAGCTCGTTACCGGTGCCGAAGAGTCCGAAGGCGGTCAGACCGAAGACGACGAACATCAGCATGGAGAACAGCCAGACGGTGACACGGCCGACCTTGTCGGTCAGCCAGCCGAAGAAGGGCACGCCGGCGACGGCCAGGATGGAGGAGACCAGGTTCGCGGTCAGGCCGAAGCTGGCCGGCATGCCCAGGGTCTTAGTGATGTAGGACAGCATGTAGACCTGGACCAGGGTGGAGAAGGCCAGATAGGGTCCGGCGATCCCCCAGCCCACCAGGATGCGGTTCCACTGCTGTTTGATGGCCTCGAGCGCTGGGACCTTCGTGACCTTGCCCTGGTCCTCGACCTTGGAGAACTCCTCGGTCTCCGTGATCCCGAAGCGGATCCACATGCCGATGGCGATCGTGATGACGGCGAAGAAGAAGGGCAGGCGCCAGCCCCAGCTGAACAGGGCCTCCTCCGGCAGCGTGGAGACCACTGCGAAGACGGCGGTGGCGATGACGATGCCACCGAAGGTGCCCATGCCGGGCAGGGAGATGCGCAGGCCCAGGCCCTTCCTCCCGCCGTTCTCGGCCATCATGACCATGGTGCCGACCTGTTCGGCGCCGGCGCCCATGCCCTGGACGATCCGGCAGATCGCCAACAGTGCGGGGGCCCACAGGCCCACCGATTGGTAGGTCGGCAACATGCCGATGGCCAGCGTGGACACGCCCATGATGAGCAGGGTGGCCAGCAGCATGGGCTTGCGGCCCCAGCGGTCGCCGAAGTGGCTGAAGACGATGCCGCCGATGGGCCGGCCGATGTAGCCGATTGCGAACGTCAGCAGCGCGCTGATCGTCTGCGCGGCGGGCGACTGGCTGGGGAAGAACAGCGGGCCGAAGACCACTGCTGCGGCCAGGCCGAACAGGGTGAAGTCGTAGAACTCGATGATGCTGCCGACGATGCCGGCCGCCGCTGTCCGTTTGACGTTCTTCTTCCGGTCCGCGGGTATTGCGGGTGCGGTCTGCGATCCGTCCTTGGATCGATCGAGCGCGATTGCCATCGGGCATGCTCCTTTGCACGGGGTCACGGCGGAGGCTCTCACCGTTCCGTCATGTCACTTATCGGGCGTTCCTATAGGAACTTCAAGTAACCTATAAGACATCGGGGTTATGCGCAAGGAGACACCGAATTCGGTTGACCGCGCGAAACATCCTATGTTTGAATCAAGACATGACGGGCAGCGCCGCCAGATGTCGAGTATCGTGCACTGGCCGCCGCCCGAATCCACCAGTGATCTCCACGGAAAGGCCATCATGTCCACCATCTCCGACATCGATGTCGTCGACCTGCGCTTCCCGACGTCCAAGAGCCTCGACGGCTCGGACGCCATGAACCCGGACCCTGACTACTCAGCCGCCTACCTGATCGTGCGCACCACGGACGACGCCGCGGGCGCCCCCGACGCCGGCCACGGCTTCGTCTTCACGATCGGACGCGGCAACGACATCCAGACCGAGGCGATCCGCGTCATCGCCCAGACGATCAAGGGCCGCGAGGTCGAACCGATCCTCGAAGACATGGGATCTTTCTGGCGTGAGCTGGTCCACGACTCCCAGATGCGCTGGCTCGGCCCGGAGAAGGGCGTGAGCCATATGGCGATCGGCGCCGTGGTCAACGCCATGTGGGACCTCAAGGCCAAGCGCGCCGGCATGCCGCTGTGGGAACTGCTGGGCACCATGAGCGCCGAGGACCTGCTGGACCTGGTCGACCTGCGCTACCTGAGCGACTTCATGACCCGCGAGGACGCCCTGGCGATCCTCAAGCGCGGCGAGGCCGGCAGGGCCGAACGCATCCAGTACCTCAAGGACAACGGCTACATGGCCTACACGACCAGCCCCGGCTGGCTGGGCTACTCGGATGAGAAACTGGCCCGACTGTGCCGCGAGGCGATCGCCGACGGCTTCGAGCAGATCAAGCTCAAGGTCGGCGCCGACCGCGCAGACGACATCCGCCGCCTGTCGATCGCCCGCGAGATCTGCGGTGAGGGCTTCCCCATCGCGATCGACGCGAACCAGCGCTGGGACGTCGCCGAGGCGATCTCCTGGATCAACGACCTGGCCAAGTTCGACCTGCGCTGGGTCGAGGAGCCCACCAGCCCCGACGACGTGCTGGGCCACGCCGCGATCCAGCAGGGCATCTCGCCGACCCCGGTGGCCACCGGCGAACACTGCCAGAACCGCATCCTGTTCAAGCAGTTCCTGCAGGCCGATGCGCTGCGCGTCATGCAGATCGACGCCTCCCGCGTGGCCGGCGTCAACGAGAACATCGTGAACCTGCTGCTGGCCGCCCACGCCGGCGTGCCCGTGTGCCCCCACGCCGGCGGCGTGGGGCTGTGCGAGCTGGTCCAGCACATGTCGATGTTCGACTTCGTGGCAGTCTCCGGCACCATGGAGGGCCGCTGCATCGAGTTCGTCGACCACCTGCACGAACACTTCGTCACCCCCACCGATGTGCACGCCGGACGCTACTGGGCACCGGCCGCACCCGGCTCCGGCGCCGAGGTCCTGCCCGCCACCCTGCACGACTTCGCCTTCCCGTTCGGCCCCGAATGGGCCGACACCCCCGAGGGACGCGCCGCCATCGCAGCGGCGCCGGCGGCTCCCGCCGCCCAGTAGTCCACCATCGAACCACCGCTTCACGAAAGAAGGCATCCAGCCTTGACTACAACCTCGGCCCACGCCGCTGTGGACCATTCGAAGGAGCCGATCACGGGCAAGGTCGTGTTCATCGCGATCCTGGCCGGATTCTCCGGACTGCTCTACGGGTACGACTCCGGGGCCATCTCCGGCGCGCTGCCGCCGATGACCGAACAGCTGGGGCTCGACGCGGGCCAGCAGGGGCTCATCACCTCGCTGCTGCTGTGGGGTGCCCTGCCCTCGATCATCGGCGCCTCGATCGCCGCGCGCCGGTTCGACCGCCGCCACCTGCTCATCGTCGCGGCCGTCATCTTCCTCGTCGGCTCGCTCGTGTTCTTCTTCGCCCCCGGCGTCGGGCTGATCGGCACGACCCGCTTCTTCCTGGGCCTGGGCGTGGGGATCGCGAACATGTTCGGCCTGATCTACCTCTCCGAGCTCTCCCCCACCCGGATCCGCGGGCTGCTCACCGGCATGTACCAGCTGGCGGTGAACCTGGGCATCCTGTGCGCCTACATCGTGGGCGACGCCTTCCAGGCATCCGGCAAATGGGAGTGGATCCTGGGGTTGGGCGCCGTGCCCGCCCTGATCTTCCTGATCGGCATGAT
Organism: Brevibacterium sp. 50QC2O2; assembly: GCF_024580675.1. Lineage (NCBI taxonomy): Bacteria > Bacillati > Actinomycetota > Actinomycetes > Micrococcales > Brevibacteriaceae > Brevibacterium > Brevibacterium sp. 50QC2O2. The sequence goes on along the minus strand of NZ_JANIJZ010000005.1, from coordinate 112,705 downwards.
CATCGCGCCGGCCAGCCCGCGCTGGCTCATCACCCGCGGCCGCCACGAGGACGCCGTCAAGGTGCTTTCCACCCTGCGCGCCACCGAGGACATCGCCAGGGCCGAGGCCGATGACATCGCGGGCAGCCTGAGCCGCCAGACCGGCGGGATCAAGGCGCTGTTCACCTCATCGCGCAAACCGCTGATCGTGCTGTTCATCCTGACGTTCTTCCAGGTCTTCACCGGCATCAACGCGGTCGTCTACTACGCCCCGATCATCTTCCAGGAATCCGGGATGGGCGATTCGGCCGGCATGTACGCCAACTACGGCGTGGGCATCGCCCTGGTCGTGTCCACCGCGATCGCCCTGCCGATCATCGACCGGCTGGGCCGCGTGAAGCTGCTGGCCATCTCCATGGCCGGCCAGACCATCGCGATGATCGCCCTGTGGCTGCTGCCCGACGCCGGCTGGTTCTCGATCGCCGCGGTGTTCGTCTACACCTTCGCCTTCGGCATCGGCATGGGTCCGGTGTTCTGGCTGCTGGTGCCCGAGGTCCTGCCCCTGTCGGTGCGCGCGATCGGCACCGGGGTCATCACCTTCACCCAGTACCTGTTCAATGCCATCTTCTCCGCGATCTTCCCCGTCGTGCTCGCCGGGATCGGGCCGTGGGTGTTCTTCATCTTCGCCGCCCTGTCCGCTCTGGCATGCTGGTATGTGCTGGCGCGGGTCCCGGAGACCAGCGGCAAGTCGCTGGAGGAGATCGAAGCGCACTGGCGCCAGGCCTCGGCCACGGCCTGAGGCTTTCAGAAAGGGGAACCGATATGCTCAAGACTCCACTGCTCCACCCCGAGCTGCTGGCGGCCCTGGGCCGTTGCGGCCACGGCACCCAGGTGCTGTTGGCCGACGGCAACTATCCGCACAATACGGGGGCTCCGGCCGCGGCCACCCGAATCCCGCTGAACGTGACCCCGGGACTGCTGAGCGTCGATCAGGTGCTTGAGCCCCTGGCCGCCACGGTCAACATCGAGGCCGCGACCTTCATGCTCGACGCCACCGGCGGGCGGGCCCCTGCGGTCGACGGCTACGGCGCGCTGCTGCCCGATGTGCCGTTCACCGGCCTCGAGCGCTTCGCCTTCTACGATGCCGCCCGCGATCCCAACATCGCGGTGGTCGTGGCCACCGGGGATCAGCGTCAGTACGCGAACCTGCTGCTGACCATCGGGGTCGTGGCCTGATGTTCGACGCGCACCTGCACCTGTGGGACAGGGACCGCTTCGCCTATCCGTGGATGGACGGCAACGCGGACCTGCCGCAGGCCAGTCTCCCGGGAGCCCCCGGCTTCCCCGCTGGGGGCTTGCCCGCCGGCGCGGTGTTCATCGAGGCCGGGGTGGCCGAGGCCCAGCGCCTGGACGAGGTCGCCTGGGTCACGGACTTGGCCGCGGCCGCAGACATCCGCGGGATCGTCGCGGCGGCGGACCTGCTCGACACCGTGGCGCTGACCGGGCATCTGTCCGCCCTGCGGGAATTCCCCCTGGTGGTGGGGGTGCGCGATAACTTCGAGGGCCTGCCCGCCGGGGCCCTGGCCGAGCGCCTGCCCGGCCTGTTGGCCGTCTTGGCGGCCGGTCTGCGGGTGGATGTGTGCATCCGCCACGAGCAGGCAGCAGAACTCGCCGGGCTATTGGAGGCCGTGGCAGCGCAGCGCGGGGACGCCTCGGGCGTGGTGCTCGACCACATCGCCAAACCCGGCCTGGAGGGGCTGGCCGGGGTGTCCGGGGCCGCGCAGCGCTCGGCGGTGCTCACCGCGGCGCGGGACGCCTGGCTGCCGGGGATCCGGCGCCTGGCCACGATCGAGTCCCTGGCCGTGAAGGTCTCCGGCCTGCCCGGCCAGGTGCCGGGCCCCGTCGCCGGCGAACTGGCCGGTGAACTGGCACAGACCTTCATCCCACCGCTGTTGGAGGCCTTCGGAGCGGACCGGGTGATGTTCGGCAGCGACCACCCGGTCTCCACCCTGGCGCACGGACTGGACTACCGGGTCTGGTTCGGCGCGCTCCACCTCACCCTGGCCGGCATCCTTGAGGCCGATGAGCTCGAGGCGGTCCTGAGCGACAACGCCCTGCGGTTCTACGGCCTCGCAGACGTGCCGGCAGACGACGACGTGCCCGCAGACGACCAGGCCGGGAACACACAGACTATGAAGGAGTCACGATGACTGTGAAGAATCCGCTGATCGGCCGGCTGGCCGATCTGCACACGCTGGGCTTCGGCGGCGCCCCGATCGGCAACCTGTACAAGCAGATCACCGATGACGAGGCCCAGGCCGCCGTATCCGCCGCCTGGGACGCCGGGATCCGGTACTTCGACACCGCCCCGCACTACGGGCTGGGCCTGAGCGAGAAGCGCACCGGCGCGGTCCTGGCCGACAAGCCACGCGATGAGTACATCCTGTCGACCAAGGTCGGCAGGCTGATCCGGCCCGCCGAACACCCGAAGGAGTTCGACGACGAGGGCTTCGCGGTGCCCGGTGATATGGCGCGGGTGCGCGACTATTCGCCGGCCGGGATCGAGCGCTCCATCACCGAATCGCTGGAGCGCCTGGGCGTCGATCGGATCGACATCGCCTATATCCACGATCCGGACGAATTCTGGGCCGAGGCGCTCGAGGGCGCGGTGCCCACCCTCAACCGGCTGCGCGATGAGGGCGTGATCGGGGCCTGGGGCGCGGGGATGAACCAGGCGCAGATGCTGACCCGCTTCGTCCAGGAGACGGACATCGACGTCGTCATGCAGGCCGGGCGCTATACGCTGCTGGAGCAGGGCGGGCGCACCGACCTGCTCCCGGCCGCCGCGGCACGCGGCGTGGGCGTGGTCAATGTGGGCGTGTTCAACTCCGGCATCCTGGCCAATGAGAACCCGCTGACGCAGGCGAAGTACAACTACGAGGAAGCTCCTGCGGACATCGTGTCCAAGGCCCAGGCCCTGGCGGACCTCGCCAGGGCCCACGGCACCACGCTGCCCGCGGCGGCCGTGCAGTTCAGCCTGCGCGATCCGGCGGTGACGAATGTGACCCTGGGGATGCGCACGCCCGAACAGGTGGCGCGCGACATCGAACTGTTCGACGCCGAAGTCCCCGAGGCCTTCTGGGCCGAAGCGGTCTCGCGTGGCCTCCTGGAACGCGACCCCGCCGACTACCGCTGACCTGAAAACACCTATATAAGGAGACGTTATGGAATTCCTGCGCATCGGCGAGAAGGGGCATGAGACCCCCGTCGTCCACGCCGGCGACAAGCACTACGACATCAGCTCCATCGGCGACATCGACGGGAAGTTCTGGGCCGAGGGCCCGGCCCGGGTCGCCGCCGCACTGGAGGCCGGTTCCCTGCCCGTTATCGATGTGGCCGGCCAGCGCATCGGCGCGCCGATCGCCGCGGCAGGCTCCGTGATCTGCATCGGCCAGAACTACGCCGAGCACGCCGCGGAGTCCGGGGACAATCCCCCGGAGTCGCCCATCATCTTCTTCAAGACCCCCAATACGGTCACCGGCCCCTACGATGCCGTTGGCATCCCGCCGCAGGCGCAGAAGTTCGACTGGGAGGTCGAACTGTGCGTGGTCATCGGCAAGCAGGTCGAATACCTGACGAACACCGACGACGCCCTGGATGCGATCGCCGGCTACATGGTCGCCAACGACCTGTCCGAGCGCGATTACCAGCAGACCTACTCCGGTGGCCAGTGGGCCAAGGGCAAGTGCGTCAAGGACTCGATGCCGGTGGGCCCCGTGCTGGTCACCGCCGATGCCATCGACCCGCACAATCTCAACCTGTCCAGCCGCGTCAACGGCGAACCCCGGCAGGGCTCGAATACCTCCGACATGATCTTCCCGGTGGAGGAGATCGTCTACCACCTGTCCCAGTTCATGCAGCTGGAGCCCGGTGACATCATCTCCACCGGCACGCCCAAGGGCGTAGCGCTGTCGGGCAAGTTCCCGTTCCTGGCTCCGGGCGATGTCTCCGAGGTCGAGGTCGAGGGCCTGGGCGCGCAGAAGCAGGAGTACTTCCAGGTCACCGTCCCCGCCGGCGCGGGTGCTGTGACCGCTATGGATCGTCTGAAGGGAGACAAGTGAACATGGGTGCTATCGAGAGCATCGATACGGAATTCGCGGGCCTGTCGGCCATCGTCACGGGTGGGGCCTCGGGAATCGGCAAGGCCGTAACCGAACTGCTGCTGGCCCGTGGGGCCAAGGTCGCGGTCTTCGACCTCAACCCGGATGCGGCACCGGCCGGTGCCCTGGGCATCAAGTGCGACGTCTCCGACCGTGATTCGGTCAACGCCGCCGTCGCGTCGGCCGCCGGCGAATTCGGTGGGATCGACATCGTCATCAACAACGCCGGGATCGGCGCGCAGGGACAGGTCGACGCCAACGACGATGCCGAGTGGAACAAGGTGCTCAACGTCAACGTGGTCTCGGTGGCCCGGGTGACCGCTGCGGCCCTGCCCCACCTGCGCAAGTCCGAGCACGGCGCCGTGGTCAACACCGCCTCGATCGCCGCGACCGCGGGCCTGCCCGAGCGCGTGCTGTACTCGGCGACCAAGGGCGCGATCTACTCGATGACCCTGGCCATGGCCGCCGACCACATCCACGAGGGCATCCGCGTCAACGCCGTATGCCCCGGCACCGCCAACACCCCCTGGGTCACCGGTGGACTGCTGAGCAAGGCGGAGAACCCGGAGGAGGAGCTGCGCCAGCTCAACGCCCGCCAGCCCCACGGCCGCCTGGTCGAGCCGACCGAGGTCGCCAGGACCATCGCGTTCCTGGCCAGCCCCCTGCAGGGTTCGACCACCGGCACCGCAGTCGCCGTGGACGGCGGCATGCAGGGCCTGCGCCTGCGCAACTGACGCCGGGGCTGATTCCGGGGCCGGGCCCGGGCCCAGAACCCAGAACGCCGCCCCGTCACACATATTCCTCGGTTCAACCGATGCGCGAATATGTGTGACGGGGCGGCGTCTTTCTCGGGGTCTCTATTCGGGTCCGCCCGTCTCCGCCGCCCAGTCCTGGACTCCGGAGACGTGCACGATCATCGCCGCCTGCGCCCGCTGCGGGTCGCCGGCCGCCAGGGCGTCGAGGATCGCCTGGTGTTCCTGCAGGGTCTGTTCCACCGCGCCGTCCTGGGTCAGCCCACGCCAGGTGCGCGCCCGGCTGGTCTTGACGGACACCGCCTGCAGCAGGGCCGCCAGGTAGTCGTTGTCCGCATAGCCCGCGATGGTGCCGTGGAACTCGAAGTCCTTGTCCACCAGCGATTCGATGGACTGCGGGTCGGTCTCGTCGATCAGCCGTTGTAGTTCGGCCAGCCCGGCCGCGTCGATCCGCTGGGCAGCGCGATAGGCGGTCTCCGCCTCGAACACGCGGCGCACATCGAGGATCTGGGCCAGGGAGCCCGAGGAGTGGACCTCGACTAAGAACCCGATGGCATCGGTCAGGTCCGCCGCTGACAGGGATGTGACATAGGTGCCGGAGCCCCTGCGCACGTCGAGCACGTTGATGAAGTCCAGGGCTTTGACCGCCTCCCGCAGGGAATTGCGCGACAGGCCCAGGCGTTCGGAGAGTTCCGCCTCCGGGGGCAGGCGGTCCCCGGGTTTCAGCTCACCGGTGACGATGAGGTCCTTGATCTTCGCCAGTGCATCGTCCGTGAGCGCCATGCCACTATCCTACCGGTGCAGTAGGGCTGTTCTGCCCCGAACGGCCCGAGCGGATCTGCGCGATTCCGGGCCGCTGCGCGGGTTCGATGCCCTGGGCGAAGCGGTCCAGGGAACCCCGCAGATGCTCCTCCATCGCAGCCCTGGCAGCGGCCGGATCGGCATCCGCGATCGCCTGGGCGATCGCCTGGTGCTCGGTGATGGTCGCGGTGGAATCCGCGCCGGGCGGGTACAGCCGGTACAGGTGCAGATGGGCGTGCAACTGGGTGAATGCCGTGGTCAGGAAGGGGTTGTCGACCGAATCGAAGATCGCCCGGTGGAACGCCTCGTCGTGGTGCGACATCTCGCGGACCAGCTCGTCCCCGGCGGCGCCCGCGGCCTCGAGCGCCCGGAACCGGTCGAGCTCGGCGAGCATCGCCCGGCCCGGATTGCCCACCCGGCTGGTCGCGGCCGCGCCCGCGGCCCAGGGCTCCAACAGCAGCCGGACCTCGTACATATCGCGCAGCGCGGCACCGTCGAGCAGGCCGGTGGTGGTGTAGCCGCGGGGGGCCGCCACCACCAGGCCCGCGCCCTCGAGCATCCGCAGGGCCTCACGTACGGGGGTCTGCGAGACCCCCAGCTCACGGGCCAGGCGATCCATGTTCAACCGGGTGTCCGGAGGCAGGTCCTTCGCGGAGATCCGCTCGCTGATCGACTCGTAGACCGCAGCGACGGTGTCCTGCTTGGCGCGGTCGGACTTGGCGGTGCCGGTGGTGCTCATGGGCGCAGATCGGCCATGAGCTCGCGCAGCCCGTATGTCCACGGGGCCAGCTCCTCGCAGGCGCCCACCCGGTTGACCAGGCGGCCCACCAGGGGGTTCTCGATTGAGACCACGTCCCCGTTCGCATGGGTGAAGCCCTCGCCGGGGACATTGCGGTCCTGGGTGGGGGCGAACAGCGTGCCGGTCATAATGGCGCAGCCGTCCGGGTACTGGTGATGGGCACCCAGGGTCGCGGCGACGAGGCGCTCGAAGGTCCGCGAGAGTGAACCCACGGAGTTCTCCCCGTGCAGTTCGTAGCCGTCGGTGCCCTTGACGCTCAGGTCGATCGTGAAGGTGCGCGCGTCCTCGATCGTGAACTTCTCGTCGAAGACGCGGATGACCGGGCCCAGGGCGGTCGAGTGGTTGTTGTCCTTGGCCATGCCCAGCAGCAGGGCGGACCTGCCCTCGACATCGCGCAGGTTCACATCGTTGCCCAGGGTGACACCGGCGATCCGGCCCGTCGGGGTGACGAGGAGGACCAGTTCCGGCTCCGGATTGTTCCAGCTGGAGAAGGCGGGAATGCCGATCGTGTCCCCGCTGCCCACGGCGGACAGCACCTGGCCCTTGGTGAAGACCTCGGGGTCGGGGCCCAGGCCCACCTCCAGGTACTGCGACCACCAGCCGGCGGCGATCAGCTGTTCCTTCACGGCGGCGGCCTCGGGGCTGCCGGGGACGATCGTGGACAGGTCGCGTCCCACGGCCTCGGCCATCTGGGTGCGGATCGCGGCGGCGCGGGCGGGATCGCCGGCCGCGCGCTCCTCGATGACGCGTTCGATCATGGAGCCCGCGAAGGTCACACCACAGGCCTTGAGCGCCTGCAGGTCGACCGGTGGCAACAGCGTCAGGCGCTCGGGCCGGGGCCCCGCCTGTGCGTGGTCGGGCAGCTGCACCTGGTCGATCGTCCACGTCGCGGGCCCGGTCATCAGGCCGGCCAGGTCGCCGGCCAGGTTCTCGCGCTCGAGCAGATCGGCACAGGTCAGTCCCAGCGCCGAGGCGTCCCAGAGCTCTTCGCCGCGGTAGGCCGCGACGACGGGGCGGGATTGGGCGGGGTCGTACAGGCGGGCGACGAAGGTGCCGTCCGTCTGGTCGACGGGTAGGACCTCGCGCACGGTGGCGGGGAAGGCCGCGGTCAGCGGGCCGGTGGTGCTCATCGGGCGGCCTGCCAAACGCCGTCCACACGGCGGGCGATGCCGGTCGGGTTGGCCTCCTGGAGTTCGGCGGGCAGCTGCGCGTCCTCGTAGTCCTGGAAGGCCACCGGCCGCATGAAGCGGCCGATTGCGGCGGTGCCGACCGAGGTGCCGTACATCGTGGCGGCAGGATACGGCCCGCCGTGCTGCTGGGCGTAGGACACGGTGACGCCGGTGGGCCAGCCCCCGCGCAGCACGCGGCCGGCCTTATCGGCCAGAGCGGTCAGCACGTCGGCGACGTCCTCGCCGTCCTCATTGTGCAGGGTGCCGGTGAGCTGGCCGCCGAGCAGGCCGATTGTCTCGATGAGCTCTTCGCGGTTCGCATACGTGATGATGACGGCGGCGGGGCCGAACATCTCGGTGTGCAGGGCCGGGTGGTCCGCGCTCAGGTCCGCGGCCGCGATGGTCAGGATCGCAGGGGCCGGCGGATTGGCGTTGTCGCCTGCGACCTCCGTGGTCACGCCGGGGGCGGCTGCGACCTCATCGCGGTGGACGGTGAAGTTGTGCGCGATGCCCTCGGTCAGCATGCCGGCGCCCATGTCCTGGGCGGCCAGCAGGGCCGGCAGTTCGGCGTTCGCCTGCGTGGCGGCGGCAGCCGGCAGGAAGACCATGCCGGGGTTGGTACAGAACTGGCCGACACCATTGGTCAAAGAGCCGGCGAAACCGGAGAGCAGCTCGGTGGCGCGGGCGTCCCAGGCGGCCTCGGTGATGACCACGGGGTTCAACGAACCCAGTTCGCCGTAGAACGGGATCGGGGTGGGTCGGGCCACGGCGCGGTCGAACAGGGCGCGGCCGCCGGCCTCGGAGCCGGTGAAGCCGATGGCCTTGGTCAGGGGGTGGTCGACCAGGGTCTGTGCGGCCTCGAGGCCGGAGACTCCCGCGAACAGGCCGGCCGGCGCGCCGGCGGCTGCCAGAGCGGCGGTGACGGTCTCGACGACCAGAGTGCCCAGGCCCATGTGTGCGTCGTGGACCTTGTGGACCACTGCATTGCCGCCGGCCAGGGCCGCGGCCGAGTCCCCGCCGATGACGGAGAAGGCCAACGGGAAGTTCGAGGCGCCGAACACGCCGATGACGCCCAGCGGGACGTTGATGCGGCGCAGGTCGGGGCGCGGGCCCATCCCCCAGGTCGAATCGGCGTGGTCGATCGTGGCGTCGAGGAACTGGCCCTCGCGGGCCTCCTGGGCCAACAGCTTGAGCTGGAAGCAGGTGCGAGTCAGTTCGCCTTCGAGGCGGCCGGCGGGAAGGTTGGACTCCGCGACTCCCAACGGCACGATTTCGGCCCGGCGGGCCTCCAGCGCGTCGGCGATCGCGTCGAGCCAGGCGGCGCGTTCCTCCCTGGTGTGGGTGCGGGCCGTGCGGAATGCGGCATCGGCGGCCACGATGGCGGCCGAGGCGGCCTGGGCTCCGGAGACCACGGGGCTTTCGGAATTCGGGTTTTCGGGATTCGCGGGATTGGACACGGTGTCAGTCCTTCCTGAGATGATGCAACGACTTTGTTGTCCCCACCATATCAAACACCTATAGGAAACCCTAGGTTCCTATAGGTGTTTGATGGGGGCTGGGGCTACGACTCACTCGTAGAGCAGCGGCTTGATCTTCTCGTCATCGATATTCGACTTGTCATACCAGTAGTAGCCGGTCGGAGTCGTCTTCTTCAGGTCCTTGCCCTCGATCGCGTCGACGGCCGCCTGCACGGTCTGTGCGCCGATCGAGATCGGATCCTGTGTCACCGCGCCCAGCTCTGTGCCACCGCGGATCGCGTCCATCTGCGTCTTCGTCGAATCGAAGCCGACGACCTTGACCTTCTTATCGCCCAGTTCCTTGACGCCCTGCAGCACGCCGACGGCCGCGCCCTCGTTCGTGCCGTAGATCCCGACCAGATCGGGGTTGGACTGGATGATGGCCTTCGTCGTGTCCGCCGACTTCGCCTGATCGCCGTCAGCGTTCTGCTGCGCGACGATCTCGATGTTGGGCTCGTTCTCCTTCATGTACTCCACGAAGCCGTCTCGGCGGTCGATGCCGGTGACCGCCGTCTCCGAATGGGTCACAACGGCGATCTTGCCCTTGTGGTCGATGGCCTCGGCCAAGTGCTTGGCGACCTCGGCCGCGGCGGCCTTGTTATCCGTGGCCACGGTGGTCACGGGGATATCGCTGTCCACCCCGGAGTCGAAGGCTATCACCGGGATGTTGGAGGACTTCGCCTGGTCGAGCAGCGGGATGACCGCCTTGGAGTCCAGTGCGGCGATGCCCAGGGCGGCCGGCTGCTTGTCCAGGGCGCCCTGCAGCTGGGTCACCTGCTGATCGACGTTCGTCTCCTTATCGGGGCCCTCGAAGGTGACGTTGACGCCCAGTTCCTTGCCCTTGTCCTCGGCGCCCTTCTTCACAGCCTGCCAGAACTGGTGCTGATAGCCCTTGGACACGATCGCCACTGTCTTGCCCTTGGCGTCATCGCCACCGGTTCCGCCGTCCGACGAGCCGCCGGAACCGCAAGCGGTCAGCAACAGGCTCGCCGCGGCGATGCCGGCTGCCAGGGACCAGATTCTGTTCTTCTTCATGGTGTTCTCCTTTGAACGGGGTGGGGGTGGATTGAGGTTCGGATACTTCTGATCGACGTTCGGGTTCCGCCTGCGAATCAGCTGCTCGACGACGAGCGCTTGCGCACGATGTCCAGGTAGACGGCGACCAGCACGACCACGCCGATGGCGACCTGCTGCCATTCCTGGGCTACACCGGCCATGCGCAGGCCGTTGTCCAGCACCGCCATGATGAGGGCGCCGATCACGGTGCCCACGATCGAACCGCGGCCGCCGGTCATCGAGGTGCCGCCGATGATGACGGCGGCGATCGCCTGGAGTTCGACGCCGGCGCCGCCGGTGGGCTGGGCCGAGGACAGCCGGGAGGCCGACAGCACTCCGGCAATGCCGACGAACACGCCGCACAGCACGTAGATGCCCACCAACCAGCGCTTGACGTTGACCCCGGACAGGGCCGTCGCCTTCTCATTCGAGCCGATGGCGAAGGCGTTGCGGCCCACCAGGGTCTTCTGCAACATGACCCAGGCGATCACGATGAGCACGACGAACACCACGCCACCGACCGGCAGCCGCATCCCGGGGACCAGGGAGTGATTCATGATCGCGCCGAAGGACGGGGTATCGGTGAAGTAGATCGGCTTGGTGCCGCTGATCACCAGCGACAGCCCCTGGGTCACCATCATCATGCCCAGGGTCGCGATGAACGGGGGCAGGTGTAGCACCGCGATGTTGAAGCCGTTGATCAGGCCCAGGATCGCGCCGAAGACGATGGTCAGCAGGATGCCCAGGAAGACCGGCAGGCCCAGATTCGTCACGAAGACGCCGGCCATCACCCCGCATAAGATCATGCCGGTGCCGATCGACAGGTCGATCCCGCCGGTGATGATCACGAAGGTCACGCCCAGGGCCAGGATGCCCACTGTCGTCACCGCGGTGAGGATCGTCGACATGTTCGTCAACGTCAGGAAGGTCCCCGGATTGATGATCGCGAAGACGATCACGATGAGGACCAGGCTGGCCACGGCCAGCAACTGTTGAATCGAATTGCGCAGTCCGCCCAGCAATCCGCTCGCGGGGGACTTCGTCTGCACAGTCTGCTGCATTGTCTGTTGCATCAGGCCACAACCTCTTCCGGGTTACTGAACCGGGTAGCCAGTTCCATGATCGAATCCTGAGTCGCCGTGGCCCCGTCGAGCACTCCGGCCAGTCTTCCCTCACTCATCACTGCGATTCGCTGGGACAGGGCCAGGACCTCGGGCAGTTCGGAGGAGATGACGATGATCGACTTGCCCTGCGCACTCAGGTCGCGCAGGAGCCGGTAGATTTCCGCTTTCGCGCCCACGTCGATGCCGCGGGTGGGTTCGTCGAAGATGAACACATCGCAGTCGCGCACCAACCACTTGGCGATGGCGACCTTCTGCTGATTACCTCCGGAGAGCCGGCCGACTTCCTGGCGGATCGACGGGGTCCTGATGTTGAGGCGCTCGACCATCGTCCGGGTGTCCGCGTCGATTGCGCGCTCGTCGGCGAACAGCCTGCGGAAGTACCGGGGCAGGCTGGGCAGGGCGACATTGTCCCTGACCGACTGGTCGACCACAATCCCCAGCTGTTTGCGGTCCTCGGACAGATAGCAGATGCCCAGGGCGGCCGCTCGGGCCGGATTCTGGATCCGGACCGGGCGGCCGCCGACCATGATCCGGCCCCCGCTGGTGCGGTCGGCCCCGACGATAGCCCTGGCCAGTTCGGTCCGGCCGGCTCCCATCAGGCCGGCCAGCCCCAGGATCTCGCCCGCGCGCAGTTCCAGGTCGATGTCGCGCAGCTTGTCCTTGGTGCTCAGACCCACGACTTCCAACACCGCCTCACCGGTTCCGGTATAGGGATCGGGCCCGGCCGAGGTGTCGATCTCGCGTCCGACCATCATCCGGATGACCTCCGCAGTCTCGGTCTCGGCGGTGGACACCGTACCTATATAGCGGCCGTCGCGTAGCACCGCCGTGCGCTGGCTGATCGCCTTGAGTTCGGGCATCCGGTGGGAGATGTAGATGACGCCGGTGTCGGGGCCCGCGAACTGCCGGATCAGCTGGTGCAGGGTCGCAACCTCCTCGTCGTTGAGCGCCGCGGTCGGCTCGTCCATGATCAGGATGCGCGCATCCACACTCAGCGCCTTGGCGATCTCCACCATCTGCTGGGCCGCGACCGTCAGATCGCCCACCGTCGCACGCGGGTCGAGCGCCAGGCCCAGCCGGTCGAACAGTGCCTGGGCGTCGCGGATCATCGCCGCATCGCTGATGAAGGGGCCGCGCCGGGGCTCACGGCCCAGGTAGATGTTCTGGGCCACCGTCAGATCGTCGATCAGGTTGAACTCCTGATGGATGATCGCGATGCCCAGTTCTTCCGCGCGCTTCGTGTCCTCGATCGTGACCTGCTGCCCGTCGACGAAGAATTCGCCGGCGTCAGGGCTGTAGACCCCGGACAGCAGCTTCATCAGGGTGGATTTCCCCGCCCCGTTCTCACCGATCAGTGCGAGCACTTCACCGGGGTACAGGTCGAGGTCGACCGCGTCCAGAGCCTTGACCCCGGGGAATGACTTCGACGCCCCGCGGATCTCCAGCAACGGCGGCGCCGCCGGCGCCGTCATGGTGTTCTCATCATCGTCGTGTGTGCTCCTCTTCGAGCCACGCCCGCATCTTTGCGGGCTCTATCGTGCCGAACACAGGAGACATCCTATGTTTCAGATCACAATATAGACGATATTGGACTGTTTTCCAACACTGTGCGCGAGCGGCGGACCAAACATCCGATGGACAATACCGGGAGAGAGCTCAAAAGTAGGACGGTGTCACAAACTTCCGCTCGATCGGGCCGCAGAGCACCCTTTTGTGACACCGTCCTACTTTTACGCCACCGGTAGGATGTCCGCGGGACCGACCGCTCACGCAGCCCGGCCAGGGTTCCACCGCATCGCTGAAAGGAAGTCCCGGTGAGCACTTGGCGCGCCCTCTTCACCCGCACCCAACCCCCGGTCTCCGGATTCCAGGTCGTCTCGGGCGCGCTGGCCGCTGGAATCGTCATCGCCGGTCTGGGACTGCTCGCCACCCTCACGGGGCAGCCCTTGCTGGCAGCGGCCTTCGGATCGTCTGCGGCGCTGATCTTCCTCGTCCCGGATTCTCCCCTGGCCCGACCCATCAACGTCTTGGGTGGCCATCTGTCCGCCGCCGCCATCGGCCTGGCCGTCCGGTCCGTCCTGCCGGCCACCTGGTGGGCGATCGCCATCGCGATCACCCTGTCCATCGCCACGATGGGACTGCTGCGGATCGCCCATCCTCCGGCCTGTGGGACCCCCATCGTCGTCATCACGGCCGGCGCCGGCTGGTCGTATCTGCTGCTGCCCGTCCTGGTGGGCGCAGTGGTTCTGGCAGCCGCAGGTGCCGCCTACCGGGCGTTCCTGGCCAGGCGGAGGACCGCATAGGCCGAGCGGTTCCCCATCACCCCACACGTGCCATCACTTCCCAAAGCCACCTAACTCTTGTTAGTGTCTAAACACCGAACGTACGTTCGGCCGGTTTGAAGGCTGCTTCACCCACGGAGCCGCCGGCACCCGGAAGTGCACAGATGACGACGACGTTGTCCGAAAGGGGTCGATGATGACCGATAGCACCAAGAAAGCACCCGAGCTGACCGAACTGCTGGCCGACTCACCCACCAACTGGGGCAAGTGGGGACCGGACGACCAGGTCGGCTCCCTGAACTACCTGACCAACGCCGAGGTTCTGCGCGGCATCAAGTCCGTCAACTCCGGCGACCTGTTCACCCTGCAGCGCATGATCGGCGACCCCAAGGGCGACCCGGTGTGGCCAGGCCGCGAACCCGCCACCGTTGAAATGGTGTGGGACGAGGCCAGCTGGGACGGCGAGGGCGCACCCCAGTTCCCCGGCGGCCTGCACTACGCCGACGACACCATGCACGCCTTCCTGCAGGGCTCCACGCAGTACGACGCGCTGGGCCACGTCTGGTACGGCGGGAAGATCTACAACGGCTACGACGCCCGCACCACCGTGGGCGGCCTGGACAAGGCCAGCGTCGAACCCATCGCCGAGCGCGGTGTGGCCGGACGCGGTGTGCTCATCGACATGGCCCGCTACTTCGGGGTGGACGCCCTGCCGGCACGCAAGACCTTCGACCACAACGACCTGATGGCCGCGGCTGCACAGCAGGGCGTGACCATTGAAAAGCACGACATCCTGGTCATCCGCACCAACCACCTGCAGCTGTTCTTCGAACAGGGCGATGCCTTCTACGACGACTTCTGCGAACCGGGCCTGCAGTACTCCCCCGAACTCGTCCAGTGGTTCCAGGACATGGAGATCCCCAACCTGGTCACCGACCTGATCGGCAACGAGGTCACCACCGACCCGGACACCGGGGTCTCCCTGACCCTGCACAATGCGCTCATGCGCAACCTGGGCGTGGCCTTCTCCGAGATCTGCGATCTGGAGAAGCTGGCCGCGGCCTGTGCCGCAGACGGTAAGTGGGACTTCTTCTATGTTGCCGCGCCCCTGAAGATCAACCGGGCCTCGGGCTCGCCCGTCAACCCGGTGGCGATCCGCTGATGGGCGCGACGCTGCCGTTCTCCACGCATCTCGAGCCGCCACACGACACCATGCCGGCCCTGTGGGCGGCCACGGTGGCCGAACATGGAGAGCGCCCGTTCATCCACTCCTTCGAGGACACGCTCACCTTCGCGCAGGCCGATGCCCGCGTGCGGGTCATCGCCGCCGAGCTCCACCGCCGCGGCGTCAGCAGGGGCGATCGGGTTGCGCTGTATCTGCAGAACGATCCGCTGTTCCTGCTGGCCCTGGTCGCGATCTGGCGGGTGGGCGGCGTGATGGTGCCGATCAACCCGATGAACACCGCCCATGAGCTGCGCTACCATCTGGAGGATTCCGGGGCCAAGGCCCTGGTCACTATCCCCGACCTGTGGGAGTCCGTGGCCGCCGGAGTGGTGGGCGATACCGCCGTCGAGTTCGCGCTGATCGGCGCGCACCGCGCCTGGTCGCCGCTGGGCACCGACGCTCCCGCCGGTTCGGTTCCCCCGATCACCGAGGTCGCACTGCCCGAAGGTCTGGGGGTCGAGTTGGACCTGCCCGGCGCCGGCGACTGCGAGCGCGTGGCGGTGGTCGAGGTCTCCCCCGGCCCTGTGGCCGCCGCACCCGGCGGCGAGCTGCCGGACCCGGGGCTGACGGCCGAGTCGGTCGCGGTACTGTCCTACACCTCGGGCACTACGGGCAAGCCCAAGGGCGCGATGAACACGCATGGGAACCTGACCTTCAATTCGGAGTCCTATGTCGGGTTCACGGGATTGCAGGCCGGGGAGCCGATCCTCGGCATCGCTCCGCTGTTCCACATCACGGGGCTGGTCGGGCACATCACCCTGGCGATTCGGATCGGTGCGCCGGTGGTGCTCAGCCACCGGTTCCAGCCCGAGGTCATGCTCGAATCGGTACGCCGGTGGCAGCCGGTGTTCACGATCGGTGCGATCACAGCGCTCATGGCCCTGGCGGATTGCCCGCAGGGGCAGGCGGGTGCCGATGGTGGACCCTCCCCGGACTTCGCGTCCTTCAAGGTCCTGTATTCGGGCGGGGCGCCGATCGCCCCTGCACTGCAGGATCGGCTGGAGGGGATCTTCGGAGCGTACATCCACGGGGCCTTCGGAATGAGCGAAACGGCATCGCCCGTGGTCGCCGTGCCACAGGGCGAGCGGGCACCGGTGGATCCGGAGTCGGGTGCGCTGGCGCTGGGCAAGGCGATCTACGATACGACCGTGAAGGTGCTCGACGACGACGGCAATCCGGTGCCCGACGGCACCTATGGTGAGCTGGCGGCAGCGGGCCCGCAGATCATCCCGGGCTATTGGAACCGGCCGGACGCCAATGCGACAACCTTCCACGACGGAATGTTGAAGACCGGGGACATCGGGTTCAAGGACGCCGACGGCTGGTTCTACCTGGTGGACCGGAAGAAGGACATGATCAACGCCTCGGGCTACAAGGTGTGGCCGCGCGAGGTCGAGGATGTGCTCTACGGTCATCCGGCCGTGTCCGAGGTCGCGGTCGTCGGCGTGCCCGACGAGTACCGCGGGGAGACGGTCAAGGCCTTCGTGGCCCTGAAGGCCGGGACGACTGCGACGCCGGAGGAGATCGTGGCCTACGGCAAGGAGCACATGTCGGCCTATAAGTACCCGCGCCAGGTCGAGGTCGTGGCGGAGCTGCCGAAGACCGCCACCGGCAAGATCCTGCGCCGGGTGCTGCGGGACAAGTAGCGGGCTGCACGCTGTCACTGGCCACAACGGCAGCGCCGGACCGCCATCGCAAGCGCAGATTCACATTGCGTGCGGGTATAACCGCACATGATGTGAATCTGCGCTTGCGTTGCTGTCGCGCACGATCATGCGCCTATACCGTTGAACGCAATTGGCCGCACGGACGGGATTGAGCCGCCGCTGGTTCCAAAGCCTCGAAACCGGCACGCCGGCAGGCCCAAACCGCCGATCCACTGCTAAATTTTAAGCGTTTTAAGTTTTTTAAGTCTTTTTAATATGTGAGGCCATCGGAGGTACCACACATGCCCGTTGTCATCCCTCCTCCTGCCTCACATGGCCCCAAATCCCCATTCACCCCCCAGTTTCGGCGTCAACCCACCTGCCATCGAAGGACGACAACAGTACGTCAACGACTTCGCCTACGCACTCGACCAAGGCGCCGGCGCGGCCGGACGTACAACGCTGGTCACTGGGCAGCGTGGTGTGGGAAAGAGCGTCATGCTCAATGTGTATCACCAAGTGGCGGCATCCAGGCAGTGGATCAGCGTGCACGAAGACGCCTCCGCTGGGTTCGCACATCGACTGACGGTCACGCGTCTACCGGAAGTGTTCGAACGACTCGACGACGCTTCCGCACGGAAGCAGCGCATCACTGGCGGAAGCCTCAGCGTCCTTGGCTTCGGCGGTAGCCTGCAGACGGATCAGGAGAACACCAATCCGATTGAGCCCGACTTCCGGCACCAGCTCATGCGGACCCTGGAGGTCCTTCAAGCGCACGGCACCGGGCTGCTCATCACACTTAATGAAGTCCATCGTTCGAACCTCGCCGAACTGCAGGACATCACCGATGGCATCTCCTATGCGGTCCGGGCACATGCCCCGGTTGCCTTCGTCGGTGCAGGACTACCGGAGACGATCAACAGTCTGGTCAATTCGGACGTGTCGACCTACCTGCGTCGCGCAACGAGGGTCGAACTGGGAAACCTGACCGGAGATGAAACGCGCAGCGCACTGAAACTGCCGGCAGAGGAAGCCGGCAAAACCTTCACGGCGATGCACTGGACCAGGCCGTCGCAGCTTCCGGAAACTATCCATACCTGGTCCAGCTCATTGGCGACCAGGCTTGGAGGGCATCCGCCCAGAACACGCATATCACTGTAGACGACGTGAACACCGCGGTGAGGATCGCACGGCAGCGAATGTATCTGCAGATCCACGAGCCCGTCATCACATCCCTGCGGCCCAGCGAACGTGACTACCTGCGGGCGATGGGCCAAGACGATGCAGGGTCCCGAACCTCCGACATCGCAGAACGTCTGGGCATCTCTGCCCAGAACGCGGGTGGTATCCGCGAGCGCCTGATATCCCAGGGCATCATCGAGTCGACGGGCTGGGGCACGGTCGCATTCACCATCCCCTACACCGCGGACTACTTCACGCAGCCTCCTGCACGTCCATAACCAAAGCCATCGCAAGCGCAGATTCACATTGCGTGCGGGTATAACCGCACATGATGTGAATCTGCGCTTGCGTTGCTACCCCACGAACTTCTGCAGGGTGCTCAGGCCCACCGAGCCCAGGTCCAGGGCGCGGGAGTGGAAGTCCTTAAGGTCGAAGGCCCGGCCCGCGGCAACGGCAGCACCCTGGGCGTCTGCCCGCAATTGCTCCCAGATCCGCTGGCCGATCTTATAGCTGGCCGCCTGCCCAGGCCAGGTCATGTACCGGGTCCACTCGAACCGCAGGGACGTGTCGACGGTGGCCAGGTGGGCGCGCAGATAGGTCCAGGCCTTGTCCGCATCCCAGGTCCCGCCGCCCACTGACTTCGGCGCAGCCAGTCCCAGGTGCACGCCCAGGTCCACGACCACACGGGTGGCGCGCAGCATCTGCGAGTCCAGGGTGCCCATATAGTCCCCCGGCTCGTCCATAAAGCCCAGTTCGGCCATCAGCGCCTCGGCGTACAGCGCCCAGCCCTCGCCATGCCCCGACACCCAGCACAGGTTGCGGCGCCAATTGTTCAGCGTGGCCCGGTTGTACGTCGCCCCACCCATTTGCAGGTGATGCCCCGGCACCCCCTCGTGGAAGACGGTCGTCTTCTCCTGCCAGGTGGTGAAGTCGGTGACCCCGCGCGGCACCGACCACCACATCCGGCCAGGGCGTGAGAAGTCGTCTGTCGGCCCCGAATAGTAGACCTCGCCCGAGCCATTGGGGATGACCATGCACTCGATGCGCTGCAGCGGTTCGGGAATGTCGAAGTACGTCCCGTTCACCGCGCGGATCGACTCGTCGGCCACCCCCTGCATCCAGGCCCGCAGTTCCTCGGCCCCGTGCAGTATCCGCTCCGGTTCCCGGTCCAACCGTTCCATGGCCTCGGCGACGGTGGCGCCGGGGTACAGGGCCTCGGCGGTGGCCTGCTGGGCCGCGTGCAGCCGCTCGACCTCGTCCAGTGCCCAGGCGTAGGTCTCCTCGAAGTCCACCTCGGCGCCCAGGAATTGCCTGCTGTACAGGGCGTAGTCCTCCCGCCCGCAGGCGTCATCGGCCGCGGTGGCCGGCAGGATCTCACGCGTTAAGAACTCCGCCAGTTCCCCGTAGGCGGCCTTGGCGGCGTCGGCCGCAGTGCGCAGACGGGCGGCCTGTGCCCCGGGGGCGCCTGCGATGAAGGTGTCGAAGAAGCCATCGCCCCGGGTCACCTCATCCGTCTGCTCCACGACCGAGGCGACCTGCCGGTGGGTGGGCGCCTTCCCTGCCGCTACGGCCCGGCGCAGCGACTCGGCGTAGCCACGCAGGCTGCCGGCCACGCTGTGCATCCGCGCGGCGTTGGACTCCCAGTCTTCAGTGGTGACCTTCGGCAGTAGGTCGAAGGTGTTGCGGATGAACTGCGTGGCCGATTCGATGTTGTTGATGGGAGCGAGGTCCAGGCCGGCTGAGTGCATATCGGCGGCCAGTCCCAGGCGTTCGCGCAGAGCGTCGGCGGTGACCGCGTCGACCTCGTCGAAGGCTCCGGGGGCGGCCTCGCGTTCGATCTTCTCCAGCCGGGACAGGGTCTGCGCGTTCAGCTCGGCCGCTGTGTCGACCGCGTCCGGGGAGTAGTCGTCCAGTCCGGTGGGGTCCCCCTCGATTCCCAGGTAGACCTGCCAGGAGGGCATCTGGGCGATCACCCGGTCCGCGTATTCATCGGCCAGTGCGTCGATCGCTGACGGGACGCGGGCCGGGCCGGTTGCAGGGTTCGAAGAGTTCATACCTGCACCCTATCGGGGCCCGCACCCGCACACAGCAGCAGGCCCTTTGGAACTGAACGGCCATTCAGGATAGGCTGAGAAGACGCAAGCCACCTTGAGAGGACACTCCCATGTTCAAGCCCACCTTGACGATCTGCGCCCTGTCCGCAGCCGGCGCCCTGCTGTTGGCCGGCTGCACTCCGAACACCGCGGACGCACCGGCCCAGGAGGCCGGCGGTGGGAAGTCCGAGGTCTCGGTCATGTCCGATCAGGTCTTCTACTCCATGAACGCGGAGACCAACAGCGGCAATGCCGTGACCAATTCGAACGTCACCTACATGATGAACGACGCCTTCTCCTACTACGACAAGGACCTCAAGCTGCAGCCAAATCCCTCCTTCGGCACGGTGGAGAAGGTCTCCGATAAGCCGATGAAGGTCAAGTACTCGATCGCGGACACCGCGAAGTGGTCCGACGGCACGCCCTATTCCGCGGCGGACCTGGTGCTGGCATGGGGTGCGCGCAGCGGCAACTTCAACACCAAGGAGGCCGCCGATGCCACCGACGAGGACGGGGTCGTGAAGAAGCAGAAGGGCAAGAACGTCATCTTCAACTCCGCCGATCCCGGCCTGGCACTGATCAAGGACTTCCCCGAGGTCGCCGATGATGGCAAGACCGCGACCTTCGCCTACTCCCGGCCCTTCGCCGACTGGAATATCAATATGACGATCCAGGACTCCGGCCTGCCCGCCCACATCGTGGCGAAGAAGGCCCTGGGCATCGACGATCCCACCAAGGCCAACGCCGCCATCCTCAAGGCGTTCAAAGACGACGACAAGGCCGCACTGGCGAAGATCGCCAATGTCTGGAACTCGGGCTTCGACTTCACCACACTGCCCGACGACCCGGACCTGCTCATCGGCACGGGGCCCTATAAGATGACGGAGTTCAAAAAGGACCAGTACGTCACTCTGGAACGCCGCGATGACTACCAGGGCAGCCGCAAGCCGAAGCTGGACAAGATCACCATCCGCTACAACGAGGACCCCACCGCTGCGGTCCAGGCCCTGCAGAACGGCGAGGTCGACGTGATCGACCCGCAGCCCACAGCCGATATCCGCAAGTCCCTGGACGCGCTCGACGGGGTGACCACTCAGAACGGCCTGGACGGCACCTATGAACACCTCGACACGGTATTCGACAACAGGGGCCCCTTCGATCCGGCCAGCTACGGCGGGGACAAGGAGAAGGCAAAGAAGGTCAGGCAGGCGTTCCTCATGTCGGTGCCGCGCCAGAAGATCGTCGACGACATCATCAAGCCGCTGAACCCGGACGCCACCACCCGCGATTCCTTCACCCAGGTCCCCGGAGCGCCGGCCTACGACACGATCGTTGAGAACAACGGGCTCAAGGAGGGCTTCGGCACCCTCGACACGGACAAGGCCAAGTCCCTGCTGCAGGAGGCCGGCGCGGACAAGCCGAAGGTCCGAATCCTCTATGCCAAGGACAATCCGCGCCGCGAACAGGTCTTCCAGCTGATCAAGGAGAGCGCGGAGAAGGCCGGCTTCGAGGTCGTCGCCAATGCCGATCCACTGTGGAGCGCGCATCTGAACAACACGGAGACCTACGACGCCGGGCTGTTCGGCTGGGCCACGGAGACCACCGCGAAGACGGAGACCGACTCCTACTTCCGCACGGGCGGGACCAACAATGCCGGCAAGTACTCCAACCCCACGGTGGACAAGCTGCTGGACGATCTGCAGACCCAGACGGACGAAACCAAGCAGACGGCCCTGCTGGGCGATATTGAAAAGCACTTGGTCGACGACGCCTATGGCACGATCCTCTACCAGTTCCCCGCAATCGTGTCCTCTCGCGACAGGGTGCAGGGAGTCGACCCCATCACCGTCATGCCCACCCTGTTCTGGAACTTCCAGGACTGGACCGTGCAGGACTGACGGTGACGCGCAAGACCTCGCAGGCCCGCCGCGCGGAGATCCTGGAGACGACCGCCGACCAGATCGCAGCACACGGCACCGGCGGCGTGCGGGTGGCGGATGTGGCACGCGAATTGGGGGTGAGCCCCGCGCTCATCATGTACCACTTCTCCACCCTCGACGCCCTCATCACCCGGGCCCTGCAGTTCGTGGCCGACCGCGACATCGCCCGGCTCGAGGTCCTGGCCGGCGCCGGCGGCAGCGTCTGCGAGCGCCTGCCGGGCATGCTGCGCTGGTATGCGCCCAGCGAGCGGGCAGCCGGCTGGCGCTTCTGGATCGAGGGCTGGGCCTTCGCCGGGCGCGATGAGCGGGCCACCGCGATCACCCGGGAGCTCGACGACCGGTGGAAGGCCGCCTTCTCCGATCTGCTGGCCGAAGGCCGGGCGGCCGGTGAGTTCCGGGTGGCCGATCCGCGCGCGACCACACTGCGGGTCCACGCCCTGCTCGACGGGCTGGCCATCCAGCAGGTCGTCTACCGCCGCGACCTGCCCGACGACACCCTGCGGGCCTGGGCGACCGAGGCGTTGGCCCGGGAACTCGGCATCCCCGCCGACCGCTTGACCCCACAACTGACACAGCAAGAGCCCCCACAACGCTAAGGAGCCCCATGCAGAATTTCCTGGAAATCGCCTGGCACGACCGCCACTCCCCTGCGACCGCCCACGTCGTCATCACCGAACTGCTCGGCGGGGCCGCCAGCGGGGGCCTGCGGATGCGCCCCGGCTGCACCCTCGACGAGGTCAGGGGCCTGGCGCGGGCCATGTCGCTCAAAGAGGCCCTGCACTTCCGGCCTGGCGCGAACTACCTGCCCTTCGGCGGGGCCAAGGGCGGGATCGACTACGATCCGGACGCCCCCGACGCACAGGCGGTGCTCGATCGGTTCATCGCCGATCTGCGCCCGATCCTCGAATCCTATTGGGCCGTCGGCGAGGACCTGGGGATCCGCCAGGAGGGCCTCGACGCGGCCGTCACCGCCGCCGGGCTGCGCAGCGGAGTGCAGGCGGCCTACCAGCGCCTGGGAGCCTCGGCGCAGACGATAACCGCGGCCGAGGCGAAGCTGGCCGCCGCGGCGGCCGTCACCTCGGGCGGGATCGGGCTGGACCTGCTGGTGGGCGGGCGCGGCGTGGCACGGGCGGCCCTGAGCGCCCTGGACACCCTGGGCATCCCGGTCCGGGGCGCGCGCGCCGTGGTCCAGGGCTTCGGCTCGATGGGCGGGGCGAGCGCCCGGTTCCTAGCCGCCGCCGGCCTGCGGATCGTCGCCGTGTCCGATATCGACGCGACGATCGCCAACCCGGCGGGTCTGGACGTCGAGGCCCTGCTGGCCGCGCGGACCACCGCCGGGCGCATCGACCGCTCGGCTCTGGGCCCGGGCGATGCGGTGCTCGAGCGCGACGCCTGGCTGGGCATCGACTGCGAGGTCCTGGTGCCGGCGGCGGTGTCCTACTGCATCACTCCGGACAATCAGGACCGGATCACCGCAGCGCTCATCGTGGAGGCGGCGAACATGCCGGTGCTGCCGGTGGCCGAATCCCTGCTGGCCGCCCGCGGGGTGCCGGTGGTGCCGGACTTCCTGGCCAATTCGGCCACCAACGCCTGGTGGTGGTGGACCCTGTTCGGCGATGTCGAACCCAACGTCGATTCGGCCTTCGCGATGATCGACCGGGAATTGGACCGGCTGACGCGCCTGGCCTTCGAGCTGGCCGGCGATCACACCGTGCGCTCCGGTGCCCTGTGCATCGTGGAACACAATCGACGGGCACTGGCCGATCCTACTGCGACCCACACCTCTGGAGGACACAATGACTGAGCACGCCGCCGCATCTAAGAACACCGTGCCACAGGACGCCAGGACCGGCGCCCAGCTGCTGGTCGAGGCCCTGGCGGCCCACGGCGTCGACACCGTCTTCGGCATCCCCGGCACCCATAATCTGGACCTCTTCGCAGCACTGGCCGCCTCCGGCATCCGGACGGTCAATCCGCGGCACGAACAGGGTGCGGGGTTCGCGGCCGACGGCTATGCGCGTCTGTCCGGGCGGCCCGGGGTGTGCATCACCACGACCGGCCCCGGCATCCTCAACGCGGTCACCGCCGTCGCCCAGGCCTACTCCGATTCGATCCCCCTGCTGACCATCTCCCCCGGCCTGCCCCTGGCCCATCCCAGCGGCGGCAACGGCTATCTGCACGAGGTCAAGGACCAGTTGGGCGCGCTGGAGGCGGTCGCGGGTGCGGCCTGGCGGATCGAGTCCCTGGCCGACATCCCGGCTGCCGTGACTCGGGCCTTCGCACTGCTGACAGGGGGCCGGCCGCGTCCCGTGCACCTGGAGATCCCGCTGGACCTGCTGCCGGCCGCGCTGCCCGCGGACGGTCCCGGGCTCGCAGCCCCCGTGCCCGTCCTCCGCGCTCCCCTGCAGCCTGCACCACAGGCAATACGCGCGGCCGCAGCGCTCCTGCAGGGGACCCAACGCCCGGTCATCATCGCCGGCGGCGGGGCCTCGCATGCGGCCGCCCAGGTGCTGGAATTGGCCCACCTGCTCGCGGCCCCCGTGCTGACCACCGCAAATGGCAAGGGCATCGTGCCCACCGACGATCCGCTGTTCGCCGGGGCTGGAATCCACGAGCCGGCACTCGTGGAGTACCTCGCACAGCCCGGTGCGGTGCTCGTGGCGATCGGCACGGAACTGGCGCCGGCGGATATGTGGGCCGGCCCCGTCCCGCCTGACACACCGGTGATCCGGATCGACGTCGACCCCCACGGGCTGGGCGCCAATGCCACGGCCACCGTGCCCGTACTCGCCGATGCGGCGGTGGGGACGACCGCGCTGACCGCCGCTCTGCGCACTGCCGGGGCCGAGGACGGCGCAGACGTCGGGGCCGAGGCCGCAGCGGGTTCCGCACCCGCGCAACCGACCGTGCAGCAGACCACGCCGGTGGAGTCGGTCGGGCTGCCGGAGTCGGCCGGGCGGCTGCGCGAGGCGATCCGCGCCCAGGCGCTGCGCACCGCAGGTGAACACCTCCCCGTGCTCGAGGCGATCGACCGGGCCACCGCAGGCCGGGCCGTGCTGGCCGCGGACAGCAACCAGGCCTCGTACTACGGCGCGCTGGGCCTGCTGCCGGCGCACCGGCCCCGCTCCCTGCTCTACCCCTCGGGCCTGGGGACCCTGGGCTATGGGCTGCCGGCCGGGATCGGCGCGAAACTGGCCGAACCCGAGGCCCCCGTCGTGGTGCTCGAGGGCGACGGCGGGATCATGTTCACGGTCTCGGAACTGGCGTGCGCCGCCCACCTGGGCCTGGCCCTGCCCATCGTGGTCGTCGACAACGGCGGCTACGGTGAGATCCGCGATGAGATGGTGGCCCGCCACGATCCCGTGCAGGCCGTGGACCTGCCGGGCGTGGACTTCGTGGCCCTGGCACGGGCCATGGGCTGTGCCGGCGAAGCGCCCGAGGACGCCGCAGCGCTGCGTGAGGGACTTCAGCGCGCGCTGGCGGCCGATCGCCCCACCGTGCTGCACGTGCGCTGGTGAGCCGGGGCCGGGGTCCCGGCCCCAAGCAGCTGGAACCCCGGCCGGAACGCAGTCGCGGTCAGCCTGCACCCTGCAGGTACTTGACCCCCGAGGGCGATACCGCGCGCAGCAGCCAGGCCAGCAGCTGGTCGAGCAGGATCGCCAGCAGGGCGACCCACAGGGCGCCGGCGACCACGCCGGCCATCCCGTAGGCGACCTGGTTGAGGATGATATCGCCCAGCCCGCCGGAGCCGGCGATCGTGGCGACCGTCGCCGATGACACCGTGAGCACCACGGAGGTCCGGATGCCGCTGATAATCATCGGCAGGCCCAGGGGCAGTTCCACCCGGGTCAACACCTGCAGGGGCGTCATGCCCATTCCCCTGGCGGCCCTGCTCAGGTCCCGGTCGACCGAGTCGACCGCCTGGAAGGCGTAGCTGAGGATCGGCGGGAAGGCCAGCAGGAACAGCGCGATGACGGCGTTGAGCATTCCAATGCCCACCAGGCCGATGAGGATCGCGACGAGTGCCAGGCTGGGCAGTGCGCGCCCGATGTTCGTCACGCTCACCGCCAGGAACTCACCGCGGTGGATGTGGCCCAGCCACACGCCCAGCGGCACGCCCACGATGATCGCGGCGGCGATCGGAATGAGGCTGATGACCAGGTGCTCGCCGGTCTTCTCCAGCAGCAGGCCCAGATTGTTCGCAATGAACGGGAAGGCCCCGAATACGGATTCCATGGCTCAGGCCCTCGCTTTCGTCCAGGGGGTCACGATCCGGCCCAGGATGACCAGCAGGCCGTCCAGTACGAAGGCCAGCAGCACGGCGAGCGCGCCGGCGGCGATGAACTGCGTGTTGAACGGCGATGACACGGCCTTGATGATCGGCGAGCCCAGGCCCGCATCGACGACGAAGGCCGCGACTGTCGCGATGCTCACGGTCAGCACCGTGGCGATCCGCACCCCGGAGATGATCGCGGGCAGTGCCAGCGGCAGCTCGACCTGGCGCAGCAGTTGGCCGGTGTCCAGTCCCATCCCGGCCGCAGCCCGTTTGACGTCGGCCGGCACCCCGGCCAGACCGGAGAGCACCGCCTGGAAGATGATGAGCAGGGTGAAGCAGACCAGCGCGATCTCCACCGTCCACATGCTCAGGCCAGTGAAGGGGACCAGCAGCTGGAACAGCGCCAGCGGTGGCAGGGTGTAGAGGATCGTCGCGACCCAGTTCAGCGGCCCGGCCAGCCACTTCTTCCGGTACGCCAGTAGGGCGGCGGCGAAGGCGATGATGAAGCCCACGACCACCGCGATGACGACCATGTAGATATGGGAGACCAGGGCGGGCCAGAACACGCTGGGCCACTGCTGGACGAACCAGCCGGTGCAGAACAGCCCATCATTGGCCACACAGTCGGTCGCGGTGCCGTAGTCGGGGATGACGGGATCGCCCGCCGGCGCGAACTCACTCATCGCTGCCCTCGGCGACCCCGGTGCCCGGTGCGCACACCAGCTCATGCAGGCTCACCGTGCCCAGCGCCCGGCCTGCTTCGACGACCCTGGCACCCCCGGCTCCTGCCGCCGACACCAGCGACAGGGCCTCGCGCAGAGTCAGGGCGGGTGCGGCCTCGGGCCAGGAAGCCGTTTCGGCCGAGGCTGCAGTGCCCGGGCTGCCGGCCGGGCCGCCAGTGCCCTGCCTGCCGGCCGAGGCCGCAGTGCCCGGGCGCGCGGCCAGGACCTCGCCCACGGTGGCCAGGGCCAGGCGTTTGAGGCCGCGTTCGGCGCCCAGGAACTCGGCGACGAAGTCATCGGCCGGGTGGCTCAGCAGCTCCTGCGGGGTGCCGTACTGGGCCAGCCTGCCGCCGGGCTTGAGCAGGGCGATCTTATCGCCCATCTTGATCGCCTCGTCGATGTCGTGGGTGACGAACAGCGTCGTCTTGCCCACGGCCCGCTGGATCCGCAGGAACTCGTCCTGCACGGACACCCGGGTGATCGGGTCCAGGGCCCCGAAGGGCTCGTCCATCAGCATCACCGGCGGATCGGCCGCCAGGGCGCGGGCGATCCCCACGCGCTGCTGCTGCCCGCCGGAGAGCTGGCCGGGATAGCGCTTGAGCCAGGTGTCCACAGGGGTCAGGCCCACCAGTTCCAGCAGTTCGACGGTGCGGTCCTTGATCCGCTGCTTGTCCCAGCCCAGGATCTTCGGCACCGTGGCGATGTTCTCCGCGACCGTGTAGTGCGGGAACAGGCCGGATGCCTGGATCGCATAGCCGATCGTGCGGCGCAGTTCGATGGGCGAGATGTCCATAATGGACTTCCCGTCGATCAGGATCTTCCCCGAGCTCAGGTCGATCAGCCGGTTGACCAGCTGCAGGGCCGTGGTCTTGCCACCGCCCGATGGCCCCACCAGGCACACCAGCTCGCCCGCGCCCACGCTCAGGTTCAGCCCGTCCAGGGCCGGTTCGCTCTGGCCGGGATAGACCTTGGTGACGTCGACGAATTCGATCATCGTGTTCTCAACTCGCATTCGTATCGGATCGGGTCCGCTCAAATCAGCCGGTTGGCCTGCAGAAAGGTCTTGGCCACCTGTGCCGGGTCCAGCCGGTTGATCGCCTGCGCCTCGTTAAGCGCCTGGATCGCGGTGGTGGTGAGCAGGGAGTGCAGGGTGTCGAGGAACTCTGTGAGGTCATCGTCGACGGTATCCATCACGTCCTGACGGATCAGCGGCACCACGTTCTGGAAGCCGTAGATCTTCTTATCGTCCTCGAGCACCACCAGGTCCGAGCGCAGCAGCTGCGGATCGGTGGTGAACACATCGGCCGCCTGGATCTCTCCGCGTTCGATCGCCCGGTAGTTCAGGCCGATGCTCAGGGTCTTCAGCTTCATATTGTCCAGCCCGTAGGCCTTCACAATGCCCTCATAGCCCTGGGCGCCCGTGACATTGTCCGGGTAGGTCGAATAGGTGAAGTCGCCGATCCCCTTGAGGTCCGACATGGTCTTCAGGCCGTGTTCGCGCGCGAACTCCCGGCGCACCGCGATCGCGTTCTTGTTCTCGAACGGGGTGGCCTTGAGCATGCTCAGATGCTCGCCGGCGGCCCATTTCGCCGCCAGATCGTAGGTCTCGCGCGCCGAATCCATCAGCCGGTCCTCGTGCATGAAGTTCACCAGGATCACGCCCGTGTATTCGGGGTAGATGTCGATCTGCCCGGACTGCAGAGCCGAATAGATGATGTCGCTGGAGCCCACATTGGTCTTCAAATCGACCCGGTAGCCGCGCTCCCGCAGGCCCTGGGCATAGAGCTCGCCCATCACCCAGCTTTCGGCGAAGCCCTTGGAGCCGACCGTCAGGCTCCGCTTCCCACCCTTCCTCCCCGAGGCCTCGGCCCCTGCCGGTCCCGTGCACCCGGCCAGGGACGCCAGCCCCAGACCGGCGCCCAGGCCCACGCCCAACAACCCCAGGGCGCCGCGGCGGGTCAGTGGCCCGCGGCTGCGCGGTTCACGTGTTCTGGGTCCGTCGTTTCCAATTCCGTCGTTTCCGGGTCCATTCATCCGCATGCACCTCAGTTCAGATCGCGGGGCACCGTGGTGTTGGTCCTCCGCCGGTGGAAGGGCACCCCATCGTGGTAGGCGACGAGCTCGTTCGTCACGGTGAAGCTCGTGGCGTCCCCGGTCATCCGGCTGCGCGTGCGCAGTTCGACGTCCCAGCCGTGATCAGCCGCCACCGGGGCGTCCGCCTGCGCGGTGTGAGCCCGGCCGGGGGCCTCCTGCACATCGGGCAGTCCGGGACGGCGATAGCGGATGCTGCGCTCGCACACGGCCTCGGGAGAGGAGGAGTCCCCGGCCGTCCGGAAGTAGGAGTCGCGTTCGGAGGAGTAGTAGAACAGTCCATCGGCGAGGTCCGTCTGCCAGGATTCGGTGAAGGTCTCCACCTTGGTCCGGCCCGTCACCAGGTCGGTCTCCAGGGTCCGCGTCATCGGCGCATAGTCCGCGTCGATCGTGTTCTCCGGTGGCTCCGGCGGCGTGCCCAGGGCCGCGGTGACCCGTGCGCTCAGCGCCGAATCCGCCACCGGGTCCGCAGCCGTGCGCACGGGGGCGAGCAGGTTCGCATCGTGCACGGTGATGAGGGTTTCCCCGGGCGAGGGCCACAGGTTCGGCCAATAGCTTGCGGAGATGCTCAGGCGCAGGCTGTGACCCGGAGCCAGCCGAGCCGCGGTCGCCAGCAGCGGGAAGTCCAGCTCGACCGGGGTTCCCGGCGTCAGTGGTTCGGGGAACTCGTGGCCGGTGTGGTGGGTCAGATTGAACAGGCCCAGGGTCAGCAGGCGAGATTGCCCGGCAGGGTCCACATCACACAGGCGCGCTGCGATCACGCCGCGGTCGGCACTCGAGGACACGGTGGCCCGCACTCGCGGGGTGCCCAGAATCTCCAGACCCTCGGCGGCCGGCCAGCTCAGGGTGAAGGACTGGGCGTCGTCCCTGGCCTGATCTCCCGGGATGCCGGCGGCCTCACCGAACTGCAGCCAGCTGCCGCCGTCGAAGCCCAACAGCACCGACGAGGACAGGGTCCGGGGACCGGCGGGGGTTGCGGTGAGTGCAGCAGGGGTTGCAGAGCCGGCGGGTGTTGCGGTGCCGTATTCGACCTCGGCCACCTGCGGGCTGGGCCAGACCTGTTCGGCCACCCAGCGGCCGGACCGGGTTTCCCGATCGGAGCCGATCGGGGCACTGTCGGGGACGAAGGCGCGCAACTGCGGATCGTCCTGCACCCCGTTGTCCACGCCCTTCATCCACTTGTCCCACCAGCGGATCGCCTCGCCGATGAAGTCGTAACCGGGCCCGGGCGCGGCCTGGTGCGGATAGTTGTGGGCGTGCCCGCCCAGCAGGGCGTGGATGGGCGGGTAGTCGGGGTTGGTGCGCCGCTGCTCGGCGGCGTTCTCCATCAGCCGGAACAGGGTCGTGCGGTATTCGTCCTGCAGGCCGCCGACGGCCAGCACGGGGACCTCGATGGCCTCGGGGGTCTCGCACACCGACGCGTGCTTCCAGTAGGCGTCGCGACGCTGGTGCCCCAGCCATTCGGCGATGTTGTTCGGCGATTCGTCGATCCGGTGCTTCCAGTCCTCGAGCCAGCCGGCGCCGGCCACGGCCGGGTCCTGCGGGCGGGCGTTGTAGGCCCACATGGTCGAGGCCCAGGACAGCATCTGGTCGCCCACGATGGCCCCGCCGTTGTAGTGGACGTCGTCGGCGTAGCGATCGTCGGTCGAGCACACGGTGATGACGGCGGCCAGTTCCGGCGGGCGCAGGGCCGCCAGCTGTAGGCCGTTGAACCCTCCCCAGGACTTGCCGATGATGCCGACCTTGCCGTTGCACCACGGCTGGGCGGCGATCCAGGCCAGTGTCTGCAGGCCGTCGTCCAGTTCCGTGGCCGAGTACTCGTCGGTCATCACGCCGGTGGAATCGCCGCAGCCGCGCAGGTCGACGCGCACACTGGCGTAGCCGGCACGGGCGAACTCCGGGTGGATCGTCTGGTCGCGCGCGGCGGTCATGTCGTTCTTGCGGTAGGGGATGTACTCCAGCACTGCCGGCACGGGCTCGAATCCCTGCGTACCGGCGTCTCCCCGATCGCCCGAGGTCTGGGTCGCGTCGAGCTGCGTGTGCCGGTCGGCCGGCAGCCAGACGCGGGCGGACAGCTCGACGCCGTCGGCCAGGGGGATGCGGGCGTTCTCGATGACGTGCACGGGCAGGGGATCGCTGCGGTAGCGGAAGGAGTCCGTGGAGGTCTGCTGTGCGGGCGTCATCGGTTCAGGCGTCGGTTCAGTCATGATGGGCCGAGTCTATCAAGGAGGACTGTGGGAAATGAGGGCATCTCACCAGGTGACATGGGGTGCGGGGTCCGATTGGAGGGTGTTCGGTAGCGCCGTTCCCAGGGGACGCGGCGAGTTCTGCCAAGTCCCCACGTTATCCACATATACACAGGTCTAATCCACAGATGTGTATCTAGATGTGACTGTGCGTCAACAGTCTGTGGATAGAAAAATATCTCTGTGACAATCTTCGATTAGCTCTACCCAAAGCGTTCACAATGTAATAGAATATGGATATCGGTAGATCATCGGCGATCCACCGCAGTCCGGCTCCTTCAGACTACGAATCGGCACGGACACGACACCTGTCAAGGAGGTGAATGATGACCACTCTCCCCAGTCTCCGCGCGGTACAAGACGACTACCAACACATCCAATCCGGACGCTGGTCCACCATCATCGACTACCTCCTCACCGCCACCGGCACCACCGTGAAGGAAATCGAACACGCCGGTAACTCTGATGATGCCCCGAACGCCCGCAACCCACAGGCCATCATCGAAGCCCTCAAAGACCTACTCGCCGCCGTACCCGCCACCACCTGGATGGAACTGGCCACCACCCTTGGGAAAACCCGCGGACAGACCCGCGCGCTGGCCACCCGCATCCTCAAAGGCCGGTTCCTCCTCCCCCGGCTGACCACAGCCATGCAATCCGGGAATCTATCCTTCGACCTCTACGACCACACCACCACCCGCGCCCAAGACATCGAAGCCAGCTCCTACGACTACCTCGACCAAGCACTCACCCTGCTCGCACCCACCACGGACGCCACCCACTACCGCGCCACCCTCACAGCCGCCATCACACTGCTCAAAACCCCCGAACACTCCGCAGAACACGCCTTCGAAGAACGCAGCACCCACCTGACCGACCTGGGCAACGGACTCGGCCTCCTCGAACTCACCGGACCCATCCACACCCTCACCGCCCTCGACGCCAGACTCAAAGCCTTCGCCAAAGCCATCCGCGCCGCCGACCCCATCCTCCTCAAAAACGCCGGCAACCACACCATCACCGACGACCGGAACCTCGGCCAACTCATGTTCGACATCCTCGCCAACACACCCCACAGCCTCGACATCACAGTGACGGAAGTTGCCACGACAACACCCTCAGAAACACCCGCAGGCGACACCCCGGATGCGCACACCACGAACGATTCCAACGACTCCACCCCCACTCACCAGACCGACGCTACCCAGCAGATCACCGTGACCATCCCCACCAACGACTCCTGGCTCGCCTCCCAAGCCCAGGTCTCCACTACGATCCCCTTCCTCACCCTCACCGGCGACGAACCGCTCCCCGGACAACTCGCAGGCAAAGCACCCATCCCCGCCGACATCGCCTGCCACCTCGCCTCACAAACACCCTCACTACGCCGCCTGGTCACCGACCCGGCAACCGGGGCCGTGCTCGACGAACAGGCCAAGTCCTACTCCATCCCCACAGCCCTGCGCACCACCCTGCAAAACAAATGGGCCTGGTGCACAGCCCCCGGCTGCACCCGACCAGCCCAAACCTGCGACCTCGACCACATCGAACCCTTCAACCACGCCGATCCAGCCACGGGCGGACCCACCACCGCAGCAAACCTCCACCCCCTATGCCGCGGACACCACCTCCTCAAAACCAACCGCAACATCACCATCACCACCGGCAAAGACGATTCACTGACCTATACGTGGACCTCCACCACAGCACCCACGGGGTTCACCCACACCATCGACCCACCACCGGACCTGATCAACGCCGCCCAGGCCCGCCACATCATCGACCAACTCACCGGCACCACTTCTTACCCGCCGAATCCACCACCCGAACCCCAGGGGACCACTGTGCCCACCGACCCAGCGGCCTCAGAACCCGCGCCCCCAGACCCCGGCCTCTACCCACTCGAACGCAACCTACGTGCATTGTCCGCTGCCGAACGTGCAATCCCCGCCATCGCCGACCTCGAACACCTCTTGGCACAGGACCACCTCCTGCCACCACGCCCCGAACGCAAACTCACCACCTGGGAAGAACTCGACATCCTCTACCGGATCGCCCACCCAGACCACACCACACCCAGACCCAAAACCTGGCGCCCCACAGACTGGACCCCCTGGGCCCACCACCGCACCCGCACCCAAATCATCACCGACCCCTGGCGCCACACCACCCCACCGATCGACCACCAAACCGAATACGAAACCGACCTCCCACCCTTCTAAGGGCAGGAGGCCGGTATACAGAAGCCGGGGTCGCGGCGTCAATGCGCTGAAATCGTGAAAACCTCGTCCGCGAACTCCGCCTCACCGGTCAGCGCGAGCTCGGCCATCACCTCACCCCAGACGGGGGCGAACTTGAAACCGTTGCCAGAGAAGCCCGTGCCGATGACGATGCGCCCATCGGCCATCGTGTCGATGATCGGCACATGCGATTCGGTCACGGCATCGGGATGGGCGGACCACCTCACCGGACCGCCCACCAGATCGGGAATCATCATATGGGCGACCCTGGTGGCCCGCTCCAACGCCTCCGGACTCACGGTCGTAAACCGCTCGGCATAGTCCCCGACCTCGGGCAGATCCAAATGTGCGCTGACCTTGATCGACGCCCCGTCCAATGTCGGCACCCCGAAGACGTGCTCTCCGTTCAGATCGCGCATGAACCCGGGCAATTTGTCAGGAGTGAACATCTCCGGATGCCGGGGCAGGAACCAGGTCAGCGTGAAGTTCCCGACCCTCACCTTCCTGCGCAGGGCCGGCAGGAGCCGGGTGCTCCAGGGCCCGGTTGTGACGATCACCCGATCTGCTTGGACGACACCGCGCGTGGTGTGGACCAGAACTCCGTCGCCCGTGTCCTCGAGGTCCAGTACTTCGGTATCGAACCATGCCTGGGCTCCCAATGCCAGCGCCTGCTGGGTCGCCGTGGCCACCGCGGCCTCGGGACGCATGGCCCCGCCCAGGGTATCGAGCACCCCGGTGTCATCGTCCTCGATGTGGAACTGCGGATACGACCGACGCAGCTCGGCGGCGTCGAGCACCCGGTGGGGCAGCTGATAGTCGGAAATCGACTTCAGCGTCTGTTCCAGATCCGGGAAGCCCTCCGGGGCGATGCTCAGCGCACCTGCCTTGACGAGCAGCTCCCGACCCGATTCCGCTTCGAGCTCCGTCCACAACTGACGCGAGCGCAGCAGCGCCGGAGTGTAGAGCGCGCCCTCCTTCGCCGCGACCCGGAACAGTCTGGACTCACCCGGATACGCACCATTCCCATGGACCTGGCCGAACTGTTCGATCCCCAGAACGGAACGCCCATCGTTTGCCCCCGCCAGCCGCCACAGGGCCATCGATCCGACACTGCCCAGGCCGATGACCACTATCCCGGCACGCGCCACCACATGTTCGGTCATAACTCACGCTCCCTGTAGTTCGGCGAAGAAGGTCTGTGCACGTTCGTTTCGGGTTCCGGTGATCACCTCGGCCGGTGTGCCGTCCTCGACGATCACCCCACCGTCCATGAACACCACGCGATCGGCCACGTCCATGGCGAACTGCACCTGATGGGTCACGACGATCATCGTCATGCCCTCCGCCGCCAGCTGCTTCATCACGTTGAGCACCTCGCCCACCAGTTCCGGGTCCAGCGCGGATGTCGGCTCGTCGAACAGCATCACCCTGGGCTTCATCGCCAGAGCCCTGGCGATGGCCACTCGCTGTTGCTGACCGCCGGACAACTGGGCCGGATAAGCATCGCCGCGATCCCCCAGGCCGACCCGCTCGAGTTGTCTCCGACCCTCGGCCAGCGCCTCGGCCCTGGGCATCCGCTTGACGTGGATGGGGGCCTCTACGACATTCTCCAGCGCCGTCATATGCGGGAACAGGTTGAAGCGCTGGAACACCATGCCGATGTTCTGCCTACTCTTGGCCAGGGCGTCTGACTTGGCGATGCGCAGGACGCCGGGGCTCTCCTCCACATAGCCCACCCGCTCGCCGAAGACGAAGATGTCGCCGCCGGAGACGATCTCCAGCCTGTTGATGCATCGCAGGAGCGTCGATTTGCCCGAACCGGAAGGCCCCAGCAGGCACACCACCTGGCCTTCGCCCACCTGGAAGGTGATGTCCTTGAGGACCTCGTTGTCGCCGAAGCTCTTGGACACGTGCGAGAGTTCTACCGCAGGACCGGTAGCGGTTGTTGTGTCGACCATGGCGAGTCCCTACTTTCCGGTGATGACGTGGGTGCTGCGGTTGAAGTGCCGTTCGATCCGGTTCTGCACCAGGGTCAGGAGCGACACGATGATCAGGTACCAAATCGACGCGACGAGCAGCAGCGGAATGACCTGGAAGTTCGTCGAGTAGATGATCTGGGAGGAGTACAGCAGGTCGTTCAAGGCGATCACGCTGACGATCGACGTGGTCTTGAGCATGGAGATGACCTGGTTCCCCGTGGGCGGGATGATCACGCGCATCGCCTGCGGCAGAATGATGCGGAACATGACCTGCGAGGGTCGCATCGCCACCGCCTCGGCCGCCTCGGTCTGCCCCTTGTCGATCGACATGATGCCCGACCGGATGATCTCGGCCATATAGGCGGCCTCGTGCAGGGCCAGGGCGAGGAAACCGGCCATGAAGGGACTGATGAGTTCATTGGCGTTGAATCCGACGAATACATCCGTACCGGGGATCCCGATGCCGATCTTGGGGAAGAGCGCGGCCATATTGAACCAGAACAGCAGCTGCACCAGCAGGGGGATTCCGCGGAAGATCCAGATGTAGCCCTCGGCCAGAATCTGCAGTTGAGTGGCGTTGGACAGCTTCATCAGCGCCAGCACCGCACCCAGGACGATGCCCGCGGCCATCGCGCAAACGGTCAGGAGCAGGGTATTGACGATGCCGACCAGGATGTTCGGGTCGAACATGAAGGAGCCGACGGTGCCCCATTTGAAGTTGGGGTTGACCGCGATGACGATGACCAGTGCGATCACCAGGACCAGCACGATGTACCCGAAGACCCGGGTCCCGGTCTTCTTCGGCGCCAGGATCGTGCGGCTCGCGGTGCGGGAACCCGCCCCGGGAATGGTGGGAGTGGGAGAACTCATTTCACGACCTTCGCTTCCTTCACGGCCAGATGGTCCATGCCGTACGACTTGAGAATCCGTTCATATGTGCCGTTGTCGATCAGTTCCTGCAGCGCGGCCGACAGCGCTTCGATCAGCCCGTCGCCCTTGGGCGCGCCGACGCCCACATTGGAGCCCTTGACCTCGCCGGCGCGTTCGATCCGCGGCTCTTTGGAGGACGCATAGGCCAGTACCGGACCGTCCGTCACGGTGGCGTCGACCCGGCCGCTGAGCAGCGCCAGAGCCGCTTTCTGCTGATCGGGGAAGGCGGCGATGTCGATCTTGGGTTCACCCTTGTCCGCACACGACTGTGAGTACTCGGGCAAGGTGTCGGTCATCTGGAACGAACCGTTCGACACCCCGATCCTCCGCCCGCACATATGGTCCAGGTCGATGCCCTGCGGATTGCCCGCCTGGACTCCCAACCCGGATGCGGAGAAGTAGTATTCGGCGAAGTCCAGGACCTTCAAGCGGGCATCGGTGATGCTGAAGTTGGAGAACACCGCATCGTAGCGCCCGGCCTCGATTCCGGGAATGATCTGGTCGATCGGCACACCGGTGATCTCGACTTTCACGCCCAGTATCGCGCCCACCTGGCGGGCCAGGTCCGGGTTGAACCCCTCGACCTCGCCCGTGGCGGTATCCGGCACGTTCAAGGGAGCGGTGCCGTCGCTCATGACGATCCGCAGTTTGCCCGCCTGTTTGAACTTCTCCGGCAGCTTGTCGGCGGCCGCCTGGACCTTCTTCGCCGCGGGGATCGGGTCCCCTTCCCTCATCGCGCCCGTGGTCTGCGTCTTCACGGGGGCGCACGCCGTGGCCGAGGCGATGGCCAGGGCCGCACAGGCGATGGCCGCCCAGCGCCTCATCTTCATCGTCTTCCGCCTTTCTGCCGGATGACCGTCCAGTGCAGACGGGCATCCTCATCGCTTCGGTTGGAGAATTCGTGTTCGACCTCGGAGGGGAAGGTGATGCTGTCCCCCGGGTCGAGGACCGCCGTCGACTGGTCGAGCCTGACGGTGACGTGCCCGGCGATCGTATAGATGACCTCGGTGCACCCGGGGTGCCGATTCGCACCGCCGGTCGCTCCACCCGGTTTGAGATCCACTTCGTACACGTCGAAGGCGGACCCCTTCTCCTTGATCAGGGCCTTTTTGACGATCCTGGCGTCGGCCCGGAGGACTTCGCGGTCCGCCGCGCGGACGGGGTCCAGCTGCGGCGCCGACTCCGCAAACAGGTCCGCGATCGTCATGTCCAGGGCCTGGCACAGGCGGCTGATGATCGAGACCGAGGCATGCGACCGACCGCTCTCGATCGCACTGACATGGCTGACGCTGATGTCGACGGCAGCGGCCAGGGCCCGCATGGACTTCCCGCTCATCAGGCGTGCGGTCTTCAGGCGCGCACCGAGCAGTTCAAGGTCCGTGTCCACTGCCTCGTTCATGCCCTCACCCCTGTCCGCCTCAGCGAACACCTATGGAAAAGTGTTCTGTGTCACGGACAGCATATATGTGATGTACGGCATATTCAATGGATGCGCACTACAGCCCTGCGGCGAACTCCAGCAGTTGCAGGTCCCACCCGGGGCGCGCGGCGACCTGCACACTCATCGGGCCACCCCGGCCATCCGCCAGCAACCCGCCGGCAGCATCGCGCAGGGGCACCATGATCGCCGGCCAGCCCAGAATGTTGAATGGCACCGTATAGGCGATCATCCTGGCGCTGATGTCAGGATCGGCCGCAGCCTCGAACCAGGTGGGGACTTGGCAGGTGAAGGCGGGGGTGAGCAGGAAGTCGGCCCCCGCCGAACCCTCCCCGTCCAGCAGTGCGAGCGCGCGCACCCGCAGATCCGCGGCCTCGGCGCAGGCGGCATCGTAGGCATCCTGGCCGATGTCCGCTCCCCGGGCCAGGCGCTCGGCCACCCGCGGCAGCATCCGCTCACGCTGCTTCGACAACAACTCGCGGGTCACCAAATAGGACTCGTGCCGGCGGATCGGTTCGTAGAGCTCGGCCGCCTTGGCGAAGACATCCTGCCAGGCCCGCGCGCGCTCATCGTCGTCCATCCACGCTTCCATGGATACGCCTTCAACGGCCGCCAGCACCGAGGCGTCAACGCGCGGCTCGACAGCCGCCTCGTCAACATCAGCGCCGGAGCGGGTCCCACCGACCAAACCGGTGAAGGCCCGGGCGACGATCTCCACGTCGGCGCCCAGCAGTCCCACCGTGTCGCAACTGGGCGCCAGCGGGAACACCCCGGCCGCAGGCAGGGCCCCGTGCGTCGGTTTGAACCCGACGACTCCGCAACACGCGGCGGGCGCCCGCACCGAACCAGCGGTATCGGTCCCGACGGCCAGGGGCACCGCGCCGGCCGCAACCAGCACCGCCGAACCGTTGCTGGATCCGCCGGTCACCAGGTCCTCACCCCGGGGATTGATCGAGCGACCATTCGCCGACTCGCCGCCGACGATGTTATAGGAGAACTCCTGGCAGTTGGCCTTCGCCACGGTGACGGCACCCAACCCCTCCAGAGCCTCGACGATCGGTGCGGTCCGCGTGGCGGGATCCACCCCCACCTCCACCCGACTGCCCACCCCGGTGCGGTATCCGGCTACGTCCACAATGTCCTTGACCGCCAATGGCACACCCGCCAACGGGCCGAGGGACTCTGCTCCGCCCGCCCCTACCAGACGTTCCGCCCGCTCCCCCGTCACCGTGGCCACCGCGTTGTAACGGTGACCGACGACCACGACCCGCTCCATCACCGATGCCAGTTCGCTTGGGTTCATACGCGCCATCCTAAGTGACGACTCGGAGACATATAAGACAGAAATTCGGACAGATAAACATCTCCTAATGGGAGTAAGCTCGTAACCAATGCACGATCATTGATCGATCGTTCCGTATGTTGTTTTAGGAGGACGGGCACACATCATGGCCTACGCATCAACGAATCCCTTCACAAACGAAGTCGTCAAAACCTTCCCCTCCGCCACCGACGCCGAAGTCGACGCAGCCCTGGACCGGGCCCAGGCGGCATTTCCGGCCTGGCGCGACACCCCACTGGCCGAACGCGCTGCGATCTTCCACCGTGCTGCGGACCTGATGCGCGACCGCGCGGATGAACTGGGCAAGCTCGCCACCCTGGAAATGGGCAAGCTGCTGACCGAGGGCGTCACCGAGGCGAAGAAAACCGTGCCGGCGATCATCGACTGGCTGGCGGACACCGCGGATGAAGCACTGCGCCCCGACGTCCGCGGACAGGACGCCCAGGGCAATGGCGGCGCCGTCGTGACCTACGCGGCCGAGGGCATCGTGTTCTCCATCGAACCGTGGAACGTCCCCTTCTACCAGGCCGTGCGCGGCTTCGCACCGGCTGCCATCGCTGGCAATGTCGTGCTCCTCAAGCACGCCTCGATCGTCCCGCAGTGCGCCCAGGCGATCGTCGATCTGTTCCACGAGGCGGGCCTGCCGGAAGGGGTCTGGCAGAACCTCTACGCCACCCACGAACAGGCCGACCGCATCATCGCCGACCCCCGCATCCGCGCCGTCACGCTCACCGGCAGCGACACCGCCGGGCGCCACGTTGCCGCCCGTGCCGGGCAGGCGGCCCGTCGGACCGTGCTGGAGCTCGGCGGCCAGGACGCCTTCATCGTGCTCGACGACGCAGAACCGGCCGCCGCCGCCCAGGCCGGCGTCGGCGGCCGTTGCTTCAATGGCGGTCAGATCTGCATCTCGCCCAAGCGCATGATCGTCCTGGACTCCGTGGCCGATGAGTTCGAAGCGACTCTGCGCGCCACGGCGGATGCCTACACCGTCCCCGGCGACCCCATGGATCCCGCGACCACCCTCGCCCCGATGTCCTCGCAGTCCCAGGCGGACACGGTCAAGGAGCAGATCGCACGGGCCGTTGCGGCCGGCGCAACCGCCATCGAACTCGGCGGTGCCGTCCCGGACACCGGTGCCTTCGTGCCTTTCACCCTGCTGACCGGTGTCACCGCTGACAACCCGCTGTTCCACGAGGAGATCTTCGGCCCCGTCATCATGCTCTTCCGCGTTCCCGACGAGGCCGCGGCAATCGACTTGGCCAATGACTCGCCCTTCGGCCTGTCCGGCTCCGTGTGGAGCACCGATCCCGCACACGCCTTCGCGGTCGCCTGCAAGGTCGACTCCGGCCAGCTGGGCATCAACATGCCGATCGGCTCCGGTGGCCCCGCCATCCCCTTCGGCGGTGTCAAGGACTCCGGTTACGGTATCGAACTGGGCATCGAGGGCATCCGCGGCTTCTGCAATATCAAGCCCGTCGACATCCCCGCCGACTATCGTGCCGAGGTCTCCTCCGACGGCGCGGTCTCCATCGTCCCGGCCCCCTGAGGGTCCGGACTCTTATCCACCCCTGTAAATCAGAAAGCGAAAACCACATGAAGGCAGCAGTCCTGACCGAAGTCGGTCAGAAGTTCCAGATCCTCGACGTCGAGATCGCCGATCCGATCGGCCACGAGGTCCTGGTGGACGTCAAGGCCTCTGGCCTGTGCCACTCCGACCTGCACGTCGCCGACCACGGCTACGGCTACTCGTTCCCGATGGTCGTGGGCCATGAGGCCACCGGCGTCGTCGCCGCGGTCGGCCCCGATGTCGAGGACTTCAAGGTCGGCGACCACGTCGTCGGTTCACTCATCGCCCCCTGTGGCAACTGCCGGAAGTGCCGTGCCGGCCAGGGCTACCGCTGCACCCGCCCCACCGCTCTGCTGCGCGGTGCAGATGAAGAGCCGCGCCTGAGCATCGACGGCAAGCCGGTCAACCAGATGTTCGGCATCGGCGGCTTCGCCGAGCAGGTCCTGGCACACGAGAACCAGCTGGCCAAGATCCCCGACGCGATCCCGTTCCCGCAGGCCGCTGTCCTGGGCTGTGGCGTGCTCACCGGCGCCGGCACCGTGATCAATACGGCGCGGGTCCGTCCCGGCGAGACCGTCGCCGTGGTCGGCCTGGGCGGTGTGGGCCTCAACGCGATCAACGGTGCCCGCCTGGCAGGTGCTTCGCAGATCATCGGCGTCGACATCCAGCCGGCCAAGGAGGACGTCGCCAAGAAGTTCGGCGCCACGCACTTCGTCAACTCCGGCGA
Source organism: Brevibacterium sp. 50QC2O2 (assembly GCF_024580675.1). Lineage (NCBI taxonomy): Bacteria > Bacillati > Actinomycetota > Actinomycetes > Micrococcales > Brevibacteriaceae > Brevibacterium > Brevibacterium sp. 50QC2O2. The sequence goes on along the minus strand of NZ_JANIJZ010000005.1, from coordinate 71,422 downwards.
TGCCGATGCGGTCGACCAGGTCAAGGCCCTGACCGGCGGGGGCGCCGACCATGTGCTCGAGGTCGTGGGGGCGCCCGTGACCCAGCGCCTGGCCGTGCAGCTGGCCGGGCAGGGCGGTGGCGTGTACTTCATCGGCATGTCCTCACCGGACAATGAACTGCCGGTGAACACCATGGCCGAGTTCGTGCTGGGCCAGAAGTCCCTGGTGGGCGTGTACATGGGGTCGTCGGAGATCAAGCACGACATCCCGATGTACGCCCAGTACTACCAGGACGGTCGCTTCAACCTGGATGATCTGATTTCCCAGGAGGTCGCCCTGTCCGACATCAACGACGTCTACGAGGAGCTCAAGGCCGGCAAGCTGGCCCGCAGCATCATCACCTCCTTCTGAGACCGCCTTGGGTTTCTGAAGCAGTCCTAGCAGCAGCCGCCCGGGTCCCCGCACGGACCCGGGTGGCTGCTTTTTCTGTGCGCCCTTTTCGATACGGAACGCTCCGTTGCATAAACGGGGTGATATATGACACCCTGTGATCATGACCGCTGCCACAACAGACGGACGCCCGCGCGATGCGGAACTCACCGCCCGGCTCCTGCAGATCACCCGCGACGCCATCGAGGCCGAGGGCTTTGCGAGCCTGCGCATCGAGAAGATCGCCAGGGAAGCAGGCTGTTCGAAGAACGCGATCTACCGCAGGTGGGGCAGCAAGGAGGAACTGACGGCCGCCGCACTGCTCGACGGGATCGACCTCGGCAGCGTCCCCGACACCGGGTCCACCGTCGAGGACCTGCTGGATCACGCCTGGCACCACCTGCACGGCTTCGCGCGGGCAGGGCGGAACCCGGGGCTGTTTAACGCCATGGTCGATCCGGGGGTCACCCCACTGATCGCCCAGCACTACATGCGGCCCAGGCACGCCCTGGGACTCGAGATCCTGCAGCGGGCCATCGCCCGCGGCGAACTCCCGGCGGACACCGACACCGACCTGATCCTCGACACGATCGCGGGTCTGACCCTGTTCCGGGTGTCCGTCAAACCCGAACACCATGCAGACGGCATAGTCGCCCACCGGCGATCGCATCGCGCGATCATCACCGCCCTGCTCGCAACACCGCCGCGGCGCACAGCCGCCACGGCATCCGACCGACACTGAGAAAGGCCCTCAACAGGTGACAAACGCAGGGGCACAAACCCCACAGACAACGGATTCCAGAAGCGGCAAACGCGTATTGGCAGTCGTCGGATTCCTGGTATTCGTGGAATTCTCCTCCGGCTTCCTCCAGGGCTTCTACCTGCCGGTGATCAATGAGATCAAGGAGCACCTGAACGCGACCGATGCCAGCATCGCCTGGTTCATCACCGTCCAATCCCTGGCCGCCGGCGTCTGCGTTCCCGTCCTGGCCAAGCTCGGCGACATCTTCGGACACCGCAGAATACTGCGCATTGCAATCCTCGCCGTCCTCGTGGGCACCGCACTCGTCGCCTTCGCGCCCAACCTGCCCCTGGTCCTGTTCGGCCGGGTGCTGTGCGGACCCCTGGCGGTCTGGCTACCCCTGGAATTGGCGATCGTGCACAATCAGATCCACGGCGAGACCGCGCGCAGGGCGATCGGCATGCTGATCTCGGCCCTGACGATCGGCGCCCTGATCGGCTCCCTGGCCGCCGGCGCGGCCTCGGCCCTGATCGGCTCCCTGGTGGTCCGCCTGGCGATCCCCGTCATCATCGTCGCGATCTCCGCCGTCTTCGTCTTCACCCTGGTGCCCGAGTCCACGGTCCGCGCCAATCCCCGGATCGACTGGCCCGGCTTCATCCTGCTGGCCGTCTTCATGCTGGTCCTGCTCTGGGGCATCAACATGCTCAAGGCCTCCCCCGGCCTGGGCGTCGTGCTCGTCGTCGTGGCCCTGGTCCTGATGGCCTGCTTCGTCTGGTTCGAACTGCGCGCCGACGCCCCCGCCATCAACCTGCGGGTCCTGTTCTCGAACCGGCTGTGGCCGGTCTACGCGACCTCGTTCCTGTTCGGCATCGTGCTCTTCGGCACCCAGTCGATCACCACCACCTTCCTGGCCGGCAAGCCTGAGCTCGTGGGCTACGGCTTCGGCCTGACCGCGGGCCAGATCTCGCTGTTCACCGGGTTGAACACCCTGCTGGGCGCGGTCGGCGCGGCCGTCTACGCCTTCATCGCCCAGAAGATCACCCTGCGCGGCGTGCTGATGACTGGCACCGGCGCGATCGCGGTGGCCCAGCTGCTGCTCATCTTCGGCCACGCGGCCTTCCCCGTGGTCATCGTCTCGGTGGCCCTGGCCGGCCTGGGCGGCGGCTTCCTGCTCGGCGGCCTGCCCGCCGCCACGGCCGAGGTCGCACCGGCCGACGAGACCGGTATCGCCACCGGCATCTACAATTCCGTCAAGACCCTGGGCGGCGCCGTGGCCGGCGCGATCTTCGCCAGCGTGCTCGCAGCCTTCGTGATCCCCGAAGCCCACGCGGCCTCGGCCACGGGCTATGTCACCGTGTGGATCATCTGCGCGGTGGCCACCGGAGTGTGCCCCTTCATCCTGCTGCTTCTGCGCAGCAGCCACTCGCGCACGCCTGTAGCGTGAGACAGACCACCCGAAGAATAAAAGGAGCGACAATGCAAACCGCACTTCTCCCGCAGGTGCCCGCCAGCGATACCCATCTTCTGCTGACAGGCGCCCGGCTGATCGACGGCACCGGCAATGCGCCGCTCGACGGCGCCGAAATCGAGGCCGCCGACGGTCGCATCGTCTACGCCGGTCCGTCCCGCGACGCGCCGCCGGCCGGTGCCACCGTAGTGGACCTGGCCGGCAAGACGATCATGCCCGGCTTCATCGACGCCCACGTCCACCTGGCCATGTCGATCGAGGACCGCGCGGCCGACACCGCCCGGTTCATGTCCGAACGCGTCTTCCGCGGGGCCCTCAACGCCCGCAAGACGCTCATGGCGGGCGTCACCACCGCCCGCGACCTGGGCGGGATCGACCCCGGCTTCCGCGCCGCGATCGCCGCCGGACTGGTCCAGGGCCCCCGCCTCCACCTGGCGCTGACACCCCTGTCGCCCACCGGCGGGCACTCGGACCACCACCTGCCCAATGGAACGCAGACCGGGGACCTGTCCCCGATCGACCCGATCATCGACACCGACGACGACGTCCGCCGGACCGTGCGGACCCTGGTGCGCACGGGTGCCGACGTCATCAAGGTCTGCACCACCGGCGGCGTTTCCAGCCCCTCGGACACCCCGGACGACGTGGGCGTGCCGGCCGAACACGTGGCCCTGATCAACCACGAGACCGCCAAGCGCGCGGGACAGCCGGTGGCCGCCCACGCACAGGGCGCAGAGGGCATCAAGGAGGCCATCCGCGGCGGCGTCCGCTCGGTCGAGCACGGCTACGACATCGACGACGAGGGCATCGCCCTGATGCTCGAGCACGACACCTTCCTGGTGCCGACCCTCTCCAGCGCGCTGCGCGTGCCGGACCCCGCCCTGGTGCCGGACTACCTGTACCAGAAGAAGGTGAAGTGGTCGGCGATCGCACGCGAGCGCGTGGCCGCGGCCTTCGCCGCGGGCGTCAAGGTCGCCCTGGGCACCGATGCGGGCATCTGCCCCCACGGTGTGAACCTGCGCGAGGCCGCGCACGCGGTCGAGCTGGGTCTGAGCCCCATGCAGGCGATCGTGGCCGGGACGAAGAACGCGGCGGAGCTCATGCGCCTCGACGCCGATCTGGGCACAGTGGAGGCCGGCAAGCTGGCCGACCTGATCGTGGTCGACTTCGACCCGCTGGCCGATATCGACCCGCTGGCGAAGCCGGAGAACGTCCGTGGGGTTGTCCAGGGCGGGCACATCGTCAAGGACGCATCCGGCTGGTTCGCCTCCGCCGGGGTGCCGACGACGGGAACCGCACTGGGCTAACGGCTCAGCCGCTCCCAGGCCAGGGTCGCCAGGGCCGCCGCCTGATCCGGCAGATAGGAGTCGTCGAACCGCACCAGCGGAGAGTGGTTCGCCGGCCCCGTCTCCGGGTCGACGTCGGCGGGCGCGATCTGGAAGAACACGAAGGCGCCCGGCACCTCATTGAGCACCAGGGAGAAGTCCTCCGAGCCCATCAGCGGATCGGGGGACTCCACCACCCGATCGGCGCCGAAGACCCCGGTCAGCGTGTCGAGGGCGAAGCGCGCCTCGGCCTCGTCGTTGACCGTCACGGGATACTGCACTTGCCAGTCGACCTCGGCGGTGCAGCCGTGGGCGGTCGCGATGGATTCGGCCAGCCGGGTCGCCACCTGCGGGAACAGCTCGGTGCTCTGGGCCGACAGGGTGCGCACGGAGGCACCGACCCCGGCCGCTGGAGGTATCACGTTGACGGCGTCCCCGCCGTGCAGCTGCGTCACCGACGCCACAACCGGGTCGAACACGCTGAACGAGCTGGTCACCGCTGCATTGAGCGCCTGGGCGAATTCCACCGTGGGCCGTACCGGGTCGATCGACTTCGACGGCTGCGAGGCGTGGCCGCCGCGACCGTGGAAGGTCACGTGGAGCTGGTTGGCCCCTGCCATGATGGTCCCGGGCCTGGTGTTGAACACGCCCCGCTCCCCCGCACCCACGTGGATGGCGTAGGCCGCATCGATCGGTCCGTCGAGCATCTCGAGCATGCCCTCGTCGATCATCGGCTGTGCGCCACCCGGGCCCTCCTCGCCCGGCTGGAACATGAAGAGCACGGTACCGGGCAATTCTGCCTGATGGGCACTGAGCAGCTTGGCGGCGCCCAGCAGGCCGGTGACGTGCAGATCGTGTCCGCAGGCGTGCATCCGGCCGTTGACCGAGGCGTAGTCCAGTCCGGTCTCCTCGGCCACAGGCAGGGCATCCATATCCCCGCGCAGCAGCACCCGGGGGCCGGGCCGGCCACCGCGCAGAATCGCCATGACGGAGTCCAGACCCGTGCCCTTGTGGATCTCCACTGGCAGGTCGGCGAGCTCCTCGAGCACCTTGGCCTGGGTCTGCGGCAGTTCCAGGCCGAGTTCCGGGATCTGGTGGAGGTACCGGCGGATCGCCACCAGTTCCTCCGCCAGGGGCGCGGCCTCGGCCGCGAAATCGATCGACATCGTCATCCTTCCCTAAGCAGTGAGTTCCAATGAGAATCCGGGTCCACCCGGCACCGAGTCCAGCAGCTGCTGGGTGTACTCGGACTGCGGCGCGGCGAACACCTCGCTGATCGGACCGGCCTCCTCGATGTGGCCGCCCTGCATCACCACCACGTCATCGCACACGGCCTGGGCGACCGCCAGGTTGTGGGTGATGAACAGCATCGAATAGTCCAGTTTGGCGCGCAGTTCGGCCAGCAGCTTGATCACACCGGCCTGCACGGAAACGTCCAGGGCCGAGGTGATCTCGTCGGCCACGTACAGGTCCGGTGAGACCAGTAGGGCCCGGGCGATGGCGATGCGCTGGCGCTGACCACCGGAGAACTCGTGCGGATAACGGTCCAGGGTGTCGGGCCCCAGCTCCATCAACGCCAGGGTCTGGGCCATCGCATCCCGGCTCTTGGCCACACTGGTGTTCTTCGGATCGTGGGCCTCGGCCAGGGTCTGGGCGATGGTCCGGCGCGGATTGAGTGAGGAATACGGGTCCTGCGGAATGTATTGCACCGTGCGGTACAGGGCGTGCCGGTCGGCCCGCGACAGGTGGTCCATATCGAAGCCCGTGGTGTGGATCGACCCGCCGGAGATCTTGTTCATCCCGACGATCGCCTTGGCCAGGGTCGACTTGCCCGAACCCGATTCGCCCACCAGCGCGATGACGCGTCCGGCCGGCACGGTCACCGACACGTCGTGGAGCACGTGAACGGGTCCGAAGTGCAGGTCGACGTTCTTGCATTCGACCAGGTTCTGGCGTGCTGCCGTATCGCTCATCGCACGTCCTCCGTATTCTGAGTGCCGACGGTCAGGGTGGGCACCGCGTCCAACAGTTTCTTCGTGTAGGGGTGTTTGACATCGCGCTCGCGCAGCTGCTGCGGTGTCATCTCCTCGACGATCGCGCCCTTCTCCATCACCAGCACGCGATCGCACAGTTCCTCGACCACGCCGATGTCGTGGGAGATGAACAGCACCGAGGTCCCGTATTCGTGACGCAGCCGCACGAACTGCTTGAGCACATCCTTCTGCACCGTCACGTCCAATGCCGTGGTCGGTTCGTCGGCGATCAGCAGCTTCGGCTCGGTCGTCAGCGCCGAACCGATGAGTGCGCGCTGTCGCAGACCGCCGGAGAGTTCGTGCGGGAACTGGTGCATCCGCTGTTCCGGATTGCCGATCCCGATCTCGCGCAGGCGTTCGGCCACGGTCTTACGCGCCTGGGACTTGGACTGGCCCACATGCTGGGTCAACACCTCGGTCAGCTGCGAACCCATCCGCAAAGCGGGACTGAAGGTGGTCGCCGGGTCCTGGTAGATGATGCCGATCTGCTTGGCCAGTTCCCCACGGGGCGCATTGCCCTGCATGTCCAGCCCGCCGACGCGCACCTCGGCCGCATCGACCTGCAGTTCGCGCGGCAGCAGACCCGCCACCGTCATCGCGGTCACGGACTTGCCGGAACCGGATTCGCCCACGATGCCCAGGATCTCGCCGGGGCCGATGTCCAGGCTGATGCCCTGCACCAGCGGCACCAGGCCGTCCTCGGACTGCCGGGAGACCGTCAGGTCGCGCACGGACACGATGGCGTCGGCCGGACCGGTGGCGCCCTTGCGCTTCTTACCGAACAACCAGCGCGAGGTCGAACGCGGGTTCGCGCGCGCCGCCAGGCCGTCGCCGATCAGCATCGCGGCCACACTGGCCAGCACAATGCCGACCACGGGACCCACGGCCTCGATCGGGTTGGTGTAGAGCGATTCGAGCGAATCGTTCAACAGTGCACCCAGATCGTAGGTCGGAGCCTGCACGCCCAGTCCCACGAAGGACAGGGCGGAGATCTCCACCAGGGTGGCGGCGAAAATCGTGGTGGCCAGCACCAGCAGGGGTTCGCTCATCGCCGGGATCATATGGCGGGTGGCCAGTTTGAACGGTGACACACCCAGGTATTTCGCGGCCGTGAAATATTCGCTGTTGGACACCTGCTGGGCCAGGTTCGCCGTGACACGGGCGAACCCGGGGATACCTGCGATACCCATCGCGACGACCGCGGTGGGGGCGCTGGGCAGCAGGATCGCGGCGATCACCAGGGCTGTGATCAGCGTCGGATAGGCCACTGCCGTTTCCAGCACGCGCAACGACCATTCGCGGACGCGCCGCGGAGCCAGCCAGATCCCGATGCCGATCGCCAGACCGACGATCACGGAGATGGCGGCGGCGGCGATCGTCATGAACAGGGTCAGACGCAGGCCCACGATAATGCGGGAGAAGTTGTCCTGACCGAAGTCGTTGGTGCCCAACCAGTGTTCGCCCGACGGCTCCAGCGCCAGGTTGTCGGTCAGGGTATTGGCGTCCTTGGTCACGAAGATCGGGCCGATCAACGCGATCAGGATCAGGATCCCCATCATCACCAGGCCGACGATCAGGCCGGTCGGCAGTTTCTTCTTCGTCTTCTTCGGCGCCGCGACGGGAGCAGCGGACGTCATTGCCTCAGTCATTCTGGCCTCCGGTCAGATTGCGCGGGTCGATCAATGCCAGCACCACGTCGACGATCAGGATCAACAGGGTCGCCAGCGTGCCCAACAGCAGGATGATGCCACGCACCACCGGGTAGTCACGGGCGATGATCGCATCCACCACGCCCTTGCCCAGGCCGGGCCAGGCGAAGACGGTTTCGATGACCACCGCACCGCCCAACATGCCGGCCAGGATCAGACCGGACAGGGTCAGCGTGGTCGTCAGCAGGTTCGGCACCACATAGCGCCGGTAGACCCGCAGCGAGGGCAGACGCCAACCGCGTGCCGTGCGCACATAGTCCATCTCCAGAATCGTCGCGGCCTCGCGGCGGACCACGCGGGCGATCACGCACGTGGGCCCGGACATGATAGCCAGGATCGGCAGGATCATCGAGCTCAGGCTCTCCGCACCATTGGCCGGCAGCCACCCGAAGTGGATGCCGATGACGTAGATGAGCAGGGTCGCCAGTACGTAGTTCGGAACCGCGTAAACCAGGCTGGTGCCCAGGTTGAACAGGTGGTCCAGCCAGTTGTTGCGCTTCCCGCGGGTCAGCACCGCGGTCCCCAGGCCCACCACGATGCCGATGACCAGGACGAACACGATGGCGATCAGGGCGATTTCAGCGGTGAATGGCAAGCGGGTCATCACCACGGTGGTGACCGGCTGCCCGGAGGCGAAGGAATTGCCCAGGTTCAAGGTCAGCACGCCCACCAGGTAGTGCCAGAACTGGACGATCAGTGGGTCCTCCAGACCCAGTTCCACCCTGACCTGGTCGATCTCCACCTGGGTCGCGCCCTCACCTGCGACGACCACTGCCGGGTCACCGGGCAACAGGGGCACGATAATGAAGGTCACCAGGATCATGATGACCAGGGACAACACCAGTCCACCCAACCGGCGGATGATGAAGTTCACCCAGGGGTGGGTGGCTTTTTTGCGGGGCCTGGAGCGTGCGGCGCCCGGCCGGTGTGCTGCGGTTACGGCAGTCATATCAATTGCTCACCCCGTCAGTTCTTGATGTACATGGCAATGGTCGGAGCCCCGCCGTTGATCTGCGGAGCTGCGAACCCCTCTTTGGCGGTCGCCTGGGTCATAATCGCCGACAGCGGCACTACGATCGCGTCTTGGTCGAGCTTCTCCTGGGCCCGCTGGTAGATCTTGCAGCGCGCGTCCTTGTCCGTGGTGGCCATGGCCTTCAGGTTGAGGTCGACGATCGACGTGTGTTCGTCACCGGACATATTGCGCCCACCGTCGTCGACGGTCGGGCCGGTGAAGTAATTCAGCCCACCGCCCATGGTGCGGCTGGGGTTCAGCGAGGCCATCACGGTGAGATCCCAGGTGTCCTTCTTCGTTTCCGTCGCCCAGGTGGTGTTGTCCAGGTTGCGCAGTTTGACCTTGGCACCGGCGGCTTCCAGGGCCTGGGCCACATAGGAGTTGCCGGCGCCATTGGGGCCGGCAGCCAGGGTGCCGACCATCCGGATGGTCTTGCCCGCCAGCACCTTCTTCGCGGCCTCGGCGTCCTGCTTGATGATCGAGGCGTCCGAGGTGGCGGCGCATTCGACGTCGTCGCTGGCGAAGCTGTTGAGCACCTTGGACAGGCCCCCGCCGATCGTCTGGTTGAAGGTCGTGCGGTTGAGCGCCTGAGCCACGGCAACGCGGGTCGCCTTGTCCGCCATCGGCTGGCCCTTGCGCTCGTTGAACATCGCGTACAGCGTCGCCGAGGCGTAACGGTTGGCCGCGTACTCGTCCTTGCCGTCGAAGCGCGACATGGCATCACCGCTGACCGCCGAGGCGTCGTAGGTGCCGGTCAGCAGGCCGTTGGCGATCGCGTTGTTGTCCGCGTTGATCGCGAAGTTGATCTTCTTCGCGTACTCTCCGTCTGGCTTCTCCTTGTATTCGGGGAAGGTGTAGCCGTCATCGCGCAGCGTGAACTCCAAGGACGCACCTGGCTTGTTGTCCGTCAGCGTGTAGGGGCCGGAGAAGGCCCCCTCGACCGTTCCCTTGGCCAGGCCCGCCGGGTCCTTCAGACCGGCCGGGCAGACGATGCCGGCCTCGTTCATGGTCAGACCGCGCGCGGAGTCCGACCAGCCCGTGGCCAGATCGACGGTCACCTTCTTGGCCGCGTCGTCGGCGGCGATTTTCGGTGTGGACGGGCCGAACACCAGAGACTTCTGCTGGGAGTTCTTCACGAAGTACTCCAACGAGTCCTTGACCACCGTGGCGGTGATTTCCGTTCCGTCCCCGCACTTCATGCCGTCGCGGATCGTGTACTCCTGGTGCTTCGGATCGTCGATCTTGAACTCACTGGCGATCCCGGGAACCAGGGTGTTGTTCTGATCCTGGTAGACCAGGGTGCCGTAGAGTAGGCCACCGGTCTGGTACGCCGAGGCTCCGGCGAACTTCGTCGGATCGAAGGTGTTGGGGTCGGCCAGAGTGGTGGTGCGGATCGTGTCCGTCTTCCCACCGGAGGAAGCGCCGCCGCCGGTCGTGCAGGCTGACAGTACCAGCGCCGCGGACGCGGCCGCGGCCAGGACTGCCAGGGCGAGTTGTTTACGTGCCATGGTTGGGCCTCTTAGTTCTTGATGTACATGGCAATGGTCGGCGCGGAGCCGTTGACCAGCGGAGCGGCGAAACCGGCACGGGTGGTCACCTGGGACATATTGGCCGCCATCGGAACCACATAGGCCTCCCGGTTCGCCACTTCCTGCACCTGCTTGTAGATCCCGCAGCGTGCGTCCTTGTCCGTTTCGGCCATGGCCTTGAGGTTCAGATCGACCAGTTCTTTGTGTTCGGCGCCGGATAGGTTACGTCCACCCTGGTCCTTGGGCAGGCCCGCGAAATAGTTCAGGCCACCGGCCATGGTGCGGCTGGGGTTCAACGAGGACATGACGGTTAAGTCCCAGGTGTCCTTACCTGTCTCCGTGGCCCAGGTGGTGTTGTCCAGGTTGCGCAGTTTGACCTTCGCGCCGGCGGCTTCCAGGGCCTGGGCCACATAGGAGTTACCTGCACCGTTCGGGCCGATGCCCAGGGTGCCGATCATCCGGATCGTCTTACCGGCCAGGACCTTCTTAGCGGCGGCCTCATCCTGTTTGATGATCGCGTCCGTGCCGCCGGCGAAGCATTCCACGTCCTCGGTCGCGAAGCTGTCGAGTACCTTGCCCTGCCCGCCACCGGCTGTCTGGTTGAAGGTCGTGCGGTTCATCGCCTGGGCGATCGCCTTACGCAGGGACTGATCGACCATCATATTGCCCTTCCGCTCATTGAACATGAGGTAGAGGCTCGTGTACATGTACTTCTCGGAGCCGAACTCGTCCTTGCCCTTGAAGCGATCCATCGCATCACCGCTGACATTGCTGACGTCGTAGGTGCCGGTCAGCAGGCCATTGGCGATCGCGTTCTGATCACTGTTGATCGCGAAGTTGATCTTCTTCGCCGGTTCCCCGTCTGGCTTCTCCTTGTATTCGGGGAAGGCATAGCCGTCCTCGCGCAGCGTGAAGCTGATCGAGGCGCCCGGCTTGTTCTCCGCGATCGTGTACGGACCGGAGAAGGCGCCCTCCACGGTGCCCTGGGCCATCCCCTTGGGATCTTCCAGCCCGGCGGGGCAGATGATGCCCGTTTCGTTCATGGTCAGGCCGCGACCGGTTCCCGCCCAGCCCGTGTCCAGATCTACTGTGACCTTCTTGGATGCGTCATCGGCGGTGATCGTGGGAGCCGAGGGCCCGAACACCAGTTCCTTCTGCTGGGAGTTCTTCACGAAGTACTCCAGCGAATTCTTCACCACCGTGGGAGTGATCTCCGTGCCGTCGCCACATTTCAGACCGTCGCGGATCGTGTATTCCTGGTGCTTCGGATCGTCGACCTTGAACTCGGAGGCGATTCCGGGGGCCAGGGTGTTGTTCTGGTCCTGGTAGACCAGGGTGCCGTAGAGCAGCGCACCGGTCTGGTAGGCCGATACTCCGGAGAAGTCCGCGGGGTCGAAGGTGTTGGGGTCGGCCACGGTGACGGTGCGGATCGTGTCCGTCTTGTCGCCGGAGGCCGAACCGCCTCCACCGGTGGTGCACCCGGTCAGGGCCAGTGTTGCGGCCGAGGCCGCGGCCAGGACTGCGAGGGCGAGTTGTTTGCGTGCCATGGTGATTCCTCGTTCTTTCGGGGATGTCAGTTCTTGATGTACATGGCGATCGTCGGGGCGGACCCGTTGATCAGGGGTGCGGCGAAACCGTCTTTAGCGGTGGTCTGGGCCATATTCGCCGACAGTGGGATGACGTAGGCGTCCTGGTTGAGCTTCTCCTGGACCTGCTTGTAAATCGTGCAGCGCGCGTCCTTGTCCGTGGTGGCCATGGCCTTGGCGTTGAGATCCACAATGTCCTGATGTTCGGTGCCGGCCATATTACGGCCACCGTCGTCCACGGTCTTACCCGTGAAGTAGTTCAGCCCGCCGCCGATCGTGCGGCTGGGGTTCAGGGAGGCCATCACGGTTAAGTCCCAGGTGTCCTTATCCGTTTCCGTGGCCCAACTGGTGTTGTCCAGGTTGCGCAGTTTCACCTTCGCGCCCGCGGCCTCCAGGGCCTGCGCGACATAGGAGTTACCCGCCCCGTTGGGGCCGGCGCCCAGGGTGCCGACCATCCGGATAGTCTTGCCGGCCAGGACCTTCTTCGCGGCTGCCGGATCCTTCTTGATCACGGAGTCCTCACTGGTGTCGACGCATTCCACATCGTCACTGGCGAAGCTGTTGAGCACCTTGCCCACGCCACCGCCGACGGCCTGGTTGAAGGTCGCCCGGTCCAGGGACTGGGCTACCGCCCGGCGGATCTTCTGATCGGTCATCAGATTGCCCTTGCGCTCATTGAACATGACGTACAGGGTCGAATTGGCGTACCGTTCGGCCGTGTAGTCGTCCTTGCCATCGAAGCGCTTCATCGCCTCGGTCGCCACCGAGGTGGCATCGTAGGTGCCGGTCAGCAAACCGTTGGCGACCGCGTTCTGGTCGCTGTTGACGGTGAAGACGATCTTCTTCGCGTAGTCCCCGTCCGGCTTTTCCCTGTATTCGGGGAAGGTGTAACCGTCCTCGCGCAGGGTGAATTCCAGGGAGGCGCCCGGCTTGTTGTCGGTGAGCGTATACGGTCCGGAGAAGGCACCTGCCACGGTCCCCTGGGCCATTCCGTCGGGGTCCTTCAGACCCGCGGGGCAGACGATCCCGGCCTCGTTCATGGTCAGGCCGCGGGCCGTGTCCGACCAGCCGGTGTCCAGGTCTACCGTGACCTTCCTGGTCGCGTCGTCGGCGGCGATCTTCGGTGTAGACGGTCCGAACACCAGGTCCTTCTGCTTGGAGCGCTTGACGAAGTTCTCCAGCGAATCCTTCACCACCGTGGCGGTGATCTCCGTTCCGTCACCGCATTTCAGGCCGTCGCGGATCGTGTATTCCTGGTGCTTGGGATCGTCGATCTTGAACTCGGAGGCGACACCGGGCACCAGGGTGTTGTTCTTGTCCTGGTAGACCAGCGTGCCGTAGAGCAGGCCGCCGGTCTGGTAGGCCGATACCCCGGAGAACTTGGTCGGGTCGAAGGTGTTGGGATCGGCCACCGTGGTGGTGCGGATCGTGTCGGTCTTCCCGCCGGAGGTACTGCCCCCGCCGGTGGTGCAGCCCGTCAGGGCCAGCGTGGTGGCCGAGGCAGCGGCCAGGGCTGCGAGGATGAGTTGTTTGCGTGCCATGGTGAAACCTCTCAGTTCTTGATGTACATGGCGATGGTGGGAACGCCACCGTTGATCCGCGGCGCGGCGAATCCGGCCCGGGCATTCGACTGGCTGGTCAGGGTGGACAGCGGGACGATGTCCGCGTCCTTGTTGACCTGTTCCTGCACCCGTTGGTAGATCGTGCAGCGCTCACCGGCGTCCGCGGTGTCCATCGCCTTGAGGTTGAGCGCCAGGATGTCCTGATGCGGATTGCCCGAGGAGTTTCGACCGCCGTCCTCCGTCGAGGTCCCCGTGAAGTAGTTCAGGCCACTGGAGATCGTGCGGCCCGGGTTCAGCGAGGCCATCACGGTGACGTCCCAGGAGTCCGCCTTCGACATCATGTCGGTCGACCACGTCGAGTTGTCCACATTGCGCAGTGAGACCTTGGCTCCGGCGGCCTCCAGGGCCTGGGCGACATAGGAGTTGCCCGCACCGTTGGGACCGGCGGACAGGGTGCCGATCAGGTTGATCTTCTGCCCGGCCAGCACCTTCTTGGCGGCTTCGACGTCCGGCTCGGCAATGGAGGCATCGTCCTTGATCACGCATTCCACGTCATCGCTGGCGAAGCTGTTGATGACATCGCCCAGCCCGCCGGAGACCGCCTGGTTGAAGGTCGTCCGGTTCAGCGCCTGGGCGAAGGCCCTGCGCTTGGCGGGGTCGGTGAACGGCATGCCCTTGCGTTCGTTGAACATGATGTAGAGCGTGGAGACCACATAGCGTTCGGTGGTGAAGTCGTCCTTGCCGTCGAAGCGCTTCATCGCCTCGCCGCTGACATTGGCGACATCGTCGGTGCCGGTCAGCAGGCCGTTGGCGATCGCGTTCTGGTCGTTGTTGACCGCGAAGTTGATCTTCTTGGCGTATTCGCCGTCCGGTTTCGTCTTGTATTCGGGGAAGGTGTAGCCGTCATCGCGGCGGGTCATCGTCAGCGAGGCGCCCGGCTTGTTCTCCGTGAGCGTGTACGGCCCGGAGAACGCGCCTTCGACGGTGCCCTGGGCCAGGCCCTTGGGGTCCTTGAGCCCGGCCGGGCAGATGATCCCGGTTTCGTTCATGGTCAGCCCGCGCCCCACCTCGGCCCAACCGGTTTCCAGGTCGACGGTGACCTTCTTGGCCGCGTCGTCGGCGGCGATCCTCGGTGCCGAGGGCCCGAACACCAGGGCCTTCTGCTGTGAGTTCTTCACGAAGTACTCCAGCGAGTTCTTCACCACGGTGGGTGTGATCGCGGTGCCGTCGGCACAGGTCAGCCCATCGCGGATGGTGAATTCCTGGTGTTTCGGGTCATCGATGTTGTATGCACTGGCGATGCCGGGCGCCAGGGTGTTGTCCTCGTCCTGGTAGACCAGGGTGCCGAACAACAGGGCGCCGGTCTGGTAGGCCGTGACCCCCGAGGCGATAGCCGGATCGAAGGAATTCGGATCCGCCACCGTGGTGGTGCGGATCGTATCCGTCTTGGCTCCCCCGGAGGCCTTCGACCCACCGGTGGTGCACCCGGTCAGGGCCAGGGCCGCGACGACTCCCGCCGCCAGCAATCCCCGTTTGAAGCGTGTCCTGTTGATCATCCGTGTGCTCACCGGTTTCCTCGTACCTGGTACGCGGCCGGTCACCGGATCACACACCATGAGGCGCGGGACCGTCCATGGTGCCTACCGCGAAGTCACACAAATCACTAAGAGTGATATGTGCAACATCTGACAGGACAATGATGTGCAATCATGACACGCATGTCAAAACGGAACGCAACATATGTTGCACCATGACGATCAGTCGGTGATCCGCATGGCCAGAGCCGGTACGCTGCCGTTGATCCGGGGCGAGGAGAACCCCTCCTCGGCCGTCACCTGGGTCATAATCGCCGACAGTGGGACGACCACCGCGTCCTTGTCGATATCGGCCTGGATCTCCCGGTAGATTCCGCATCGCTTGTCCGCGTCTCCGGTGGCCATGGCCTCCAGGTTCTTGTCCACGATCCCCTGGTGCGCGTCTCCGGTGACATTGCGGCCACCGTCGTCGACAGTGACCCCGGTGAACGGATTGAGCCCACCGGGCATCGTCCGGCTCAGGTTCAGATCGGACATCACCGTAACGTCCCAGGAGTCCTTCACGACCTCGGTCTCCCAGGTGGTGTTGTCGACCATTTTCGAGGACACCTTGGCCCCGACGGACTCCATCGCCTGGGC
The DNA here is from genome assembly GCF_024580675.1 of Brevibacterium sp. 50QC2O2. Classification (NCBI taxonomy): domain Bacteria; kingdom Bacillati; phylum Actinomycetota; class Actinomycetes; order Micrococcales; family Brevibacteriaceae; genus Brevibacterium; species Brevibacterium sp. 50QC2O2. The sequence continues at coordinate 55,873 of NZ_JANIJZ010000005.1, read as the reverse complement.
GACATAGGAACTACCGGCCCCATTGGGTCCGATGATCTGGTTGCCGATCGTGCGGATGGTCTTACCCGCCAATGCCTTCTTGGCCGCGGCCGGATCCGGCTTGATGATCGTGGAATCGTCGCCGGCGGCACATTCGACATCATCGGTTGCGAAACTGTTCAGCACCGGGCTCAGGCCCCCACCCACCGTCTGGGCGAAGGTCTTGCGGTTCATCGCCCGAGCGACGGCTACGCGCATATCCCGGTCCGCCATCATCGCGCCCTTGCGCTGGTTGAACACCAGGTAGAGAGTAGCGGCCGGATAACGATCGGTTGCGAAGCCGTCCTTACCGTCGAAGCGCTTCATCGGATCGCCGCTGACGGTGGCGACGTCGTAGGTGTCGCTGAGCAGACCGTTGACCACCGCGTTCTGGTCGCCATTGACGGTGTAGTCGATCTTCTTGGCCGGTCTGCCGGGTAGTTCGGCCGCGTATTCGGGGAAGACGTAGCCGTTATCGCGCAGGGTGAAGTTCACACTGGCCCCAGGTTTGTTCTCCGTGAGTGCGTACGGCCCGGAGAAGGCCCCTTCGACCGTGCCCTGCCCCAGCCCCTCCTTGTCCTTCAGTCCCGCAGGGCACACGATGCCGGCTTCGACCATCGACAGGCCCCGCGGCGCATTCGCCCACCCGGTCTGCAGGTCGACCGTGACCTTCTTGGTGGCGTCATCGGCCGTGAACGTCGGCATGGACGGGCCGAAGGCCAGGGACTTCTGGCGGGAGTTCTGTGCGAAGTTCTCCAGTGAGTCCTTGACGATCGTCGCGGTGATCGGTGTCCCGTCGGCGCAACTCAGGCCATCACGGATCGTGTACTCCTGGTGTTTGGGATCCGTAATATCGAACTCACCGGCGATCCCCGGCGCCAATGCGCCGTCCTCGTCCTGATAGACCAGGGTCCCGAACAGCAGCGAGGCCGCCTGGTATGCGGAGACGCCGGCCAGGCGCACCGGGTCGAAACTATTGGGATCGGCCAGCATCGCCGTGCGGATCGTATCGGTTTCACCCCCGGTACCCGAGGCCCCCGAGCCTCCCGTCGTGCAGGAGCTCAGGGCCAGCACCCCGGCGGCCACCGCGGCCATGGCCGCAACTGCGCGACCCGTCTTGTGCAATCGCATATATTCCGACTTCCCTACTCGGTGATCCGCATCGCCACCACCGGCACGGTGCCGTTGGCGCGGATCGATTTGAAGCCCTCGCGTGAGGTGATCTGAGTCGTCACCGCGGACAGCGGAATGACCACAGCGTCCCGGTTCAAGCTGTGCTGCATCTGTCCGTAGATCTTGCAGCGCTCGCCTGCATCGTCCGTGGCCATCCCGGCCAACTGCTGATCGACGATGTTCTGATGCACGGCACCGGTGATATTGCGCCCGCCGTCGTCGACGCTGAGCCCGACGAAGGGATTGAGTCCACCGGGCATGGTGCGGCTGAGGTTCAGTGAGGCCATTACCGTGACGTCCCACGAGTCCTTATAGGTTTCGGCGGCCCAGGTGGTGTTATCGGCGATCTTCACATCCACCTTGGCGCCGACGGCCTCCAGGGCTTGGGCGACATAGGAATTACCCGCACCGTTGGGTCCCACCGACTGGGTGCCGATCAGTCTGATCTTCTGCCCCGCCAGAACTTTCTTCGCCGCCGCATCGTCTTGTTTGATCACGGACGAATCATCGGTCACCGCGCATTCGACGTCATCGCTGACGAAACTGTTGAACACATCGCTGAGGCCACCACTGGTGGTCTGGGTGAAGGTCTTGCGGTTCAATGCCTGCGCGACCGCCACCCGATTCTCCTTCTTCGCCATCATTCGGCCCGGGCGCTCGTTGAACAGCACGAACAGGGTCGCCGAGGGGTAGCGTTCGGTCAGGAAACCGTCCTTGCCGTCGAAGCGCGTCATGGCCTCACCGCTGACATTCGCCACGTCATAGGTGCCGGTCAACAGGCCGTTGGCCACCGCGTTCTGATCGCCGTTGATCGCATAGTTGATCTTCTTCGGGGGCGTCCCCGCCAGTTCGTTCTTGTATTCGGGGAAGGTGTAGCCGTCCTCGCGCAGGGTGAATTCCAGAGCGGTACCCGGCTTATTGTCGGTGAGCGTGTACGGCCCGGAGAACGCTCCTTCGACCGTGCCCTGCGCCATTCCCTCCGGATCTTCAAGTCCTGCGGGGCACACGATCGCCGACTCCACCATGGTCAGTCCGCGGGCCGCATTGGCCCATCCGACGTCCAGGTCGACGCTGACCTTGCGCGTGTCATCGTCTGCGCTGATCTTCGGCGTCGACGGTCCGAAGGCCAGGAACTTCTGCCCGGACTTCGCGAAATGATCCAATGAGTTCTTGACCACCGTCGCGGTCAGAGGAGTCCCGTCCGCACAGGTCAGGCCCTCGCGGATCGTGTATTCCTGATGTTTCGGTTCACCGTTGAACTCGCTGGCGATACCAGGGGCCAGGGCATCATCCGGGTCCTGGTAGACCAGGGTGCCGTAGAGCAGTGAACCGCTCTGATAGGCGGACACCCCCGACACCTTCGTCGGATCGAAGGTATTGGGGTCGGCCAGCATGGCCGTGCGGATTGTATCGGTTTTGCCCGTCTTACCGGAGGCCCCTGAACCCGTCGTACAGGCGGACAGGCCAAGAGCCGTTGCGGTCAGGGCCGCGGTAAGACCGAACAGGGCACGGTGACCCCGGGAGACTGATTTCGACACCATCGATATTGCTCCTCACACCATTGTGAGTGACGTGTGTAACATCTGACGCACTCATCATGCGAGAGGCGATATCGCAGGTCAAGCGTTTTCCGGGCCTCGGCCCACACTGTAGGGACCCTATTCCTCGTTCGCCGGGCCCGGGCCCTTCTGCGTCTTCGGATCCGTCCACTGGTCCACACCGGAATCCGAAACGCGCGGCGGGTTGTCGTGCGCAACGGCTTCCTCGTTGATGATCAGGTGCGTGCCGTCGGGCTGGACGATGGCCTCGTCACCGTACCGCGCGGCCTCGGTCTGGGTCAGGTCCTGGGTTGCCTGGAAATCTGCTTCACTGCCACGGGCGATCGGCTGTTGCCGCGTCATGACTTGTACCTCCTCGTACGTGTTCATACGCCCATGGAACGCCTACCGACCCCGCAGAATTCCCGCAGGCCCGTATCGTTCAGCCCTATCTTCGCGCGCTCGTCACCCGGTTGCGCAGATTTCGTCCCCACGGTTTCGTCTGGGCGACCAGCTGATGAAGTCTTCCGGCCCATCCCGCTCTGTCAGTTTCCCTTGGCTGCAGGGCTTGAACTCGAAGGTCTCCGATCGATCGAGGCCTTGAGCGGCAGAATCAGACTCGGCGCGCACGGTGCCGAACAAGGGTTGGCTGGAGATTTTGCAGACATAGAACGGGTGCCCCGACCGGATTCCCGCTAGGGGAATCCGGTCGGGGCACCCGGCTACAGGATCGGCTGCGATCAGTTGTAGAGCATGCCGCCGTCGACCAGCAGGGTCTGGCCGGTGACGTAGTCGCCATTGTCGGAGGCGAAGAACGACACGACGCCCGCGACGTCCTCGGGGGTCTCGATACGACCCAGGGCGATGGCCTCGACGTTGTCCTTGAGGTTCTCGCCCTTGGCCTTGCCGTTGAGCTTGCCCATCTCCTCGTCGATGGTGTCCCACATTCCGGTGCCCACGATGCCAGGGGCCCAGGCGTTGACCGTGATGTTACGCGGGGCCAGTTCCTGTGCGGCGACCTGCGTAATACCGCGCACGGCGAACTTGCTGGCGGAGTAGGCACCCAGGATCGGGAAGCCCTTGATGCCGGCGATCGAGGAGGCGGAGATGATCTTGCCCTTCTCCTTGCCCAGTTCCTTGAACTTCGCGGAGGCGGCCTGGATGCCGTAGATGACGGAGAAGACGTTGATGTTGAAGATCTTCTCCAGGTCCTCGGTCGTGATGTCGTCGATCGGCTTGACCTGGACGATGCCGGCGTTGTTCGCGATGACATCGAAGCTGCCCAGCTGTTCGGCGGCCGCATCGACTGCGGCGAAGACCTGATCGCGCTTCGAGACATCGGCGGCGACCCAGATGGCCTTACGGCCCAGGTCCTCGATCTCCTTGACGACCGCGCGGCCCCTCTCCTCCTGGAAGGGGAGGTCGGCGACGGCGATATCGAAGCCGTCGGCGGCCAGCTTCAGCGCGATGCCGCGGCCAATGCCCTGACCTGCACCGGTGACGAGTGCAACCTTGTTTTCAGCCATGATGTTCTCAGACCTTTCAATCTGCTTCGTGCCTTGTGAGTACATGTTCTAAGACAAATCCGAACCGAAGAACATTCCCGCAGAATCAATCGGGAGTCCATCGTTTTCGCACCGCATCGGTGCGCAAACGCGCAGGTTCCGGATCCATAACCAGCCTAACTCAAAAGTGAGGTTGCCCTACTGTCGAAGCGAAACGGTTTGACCGACACCACTTTCCTCCGCCAGTCCCAGCACCAACCTGGCAGCCGCCAAATCCTGGGCCGCAATCCCCACCGAGTTGAACACCCGCAGCGCCGAATCCCCGATCTCCACGGGGCCGGCGAGGACGTCGCCCAGCTCGGTCAACCCGGCCGGATCGAGCACCCCGGCGGCAACGGCGCCGCGCACGTTGCCGGACTCCCGCAGGGCCAACTCCCGCCTGTCCACGACGATCGTGTCCGCCCGGGCGAACACCTCGGGCAGGACCTCGGAGAAGAACGGGCGGGGCGGGGACCCGACGGCGGCCAGAAGCGTCCCAGGGCGCAACCACTCAGCGCGCACGAACGGCTCGACGGCCGGCGTCAGGGTGCACACGACATCGGCCCGTTCGACCGCATCCTCCGCAGTGCCCACCACTTGGACCGGCACCCCCAGATCTCGCAGTTCCAGCGCTGCCCGCTGCGCACGCTCCCGCGTCCGCGACCACATGACGAGCTGTTCGAAATCCGGGCCGCCGTACTCGCGCAGGGCGCACAGCGCCCTGGCGTGTTCCACCGCCAGCGCCCCCGCACCCAACAGGGCCAATGTGCGGGAATCACAGCGGGCCAGGGCCCGGGTGGCGACCGCAGTGGTCGCCGCGGTGCGCAGCCGGGTCAGCGCCCGACCGTCGACCACACCCCGGCACTCCCCCGTCGCGAAATCGATCAGTTGGATGCTCGAGCGCTGGGCCGGCAGCCCCAGGCTCCGGTTCCCCGGAGCATCGGCGAGCACCTTGACCACGACGTCCCCGGAGCCCAGATCACAGGCCAGCATGGGAATCGCGGCCGGCTGGGTGTGCGGATCCCCGTCCTCGGCCGCCAGGGCGTCCGGAACGGGCTGGAGCACCCTGCCGACTGCGATCCCACGGTGGACCTCTTCAAGTACCGTGAACAAATCGGCGGGACCGATGAGCCCTTCGACTTCCTCCGAGGTCAGCAGCCGGGTGCTCAAAGCAGTTCCCCGGCGTCGGCCACCACCGCACCGGCGTGGACGACCGTCCGGCCCGCCGGACGGTCCATCACGGCCTCGGCCGGGTACTGGCCGGGCACCAATACGAAGTCGGCGGCGTCCCCCACGTCGAAGCCGCGTGCCGGGCCGAACCGCAGTCCGGCATCCATCACCCGCGCACCGCCCAGCGTCGCCGTCTCCAGCGCAAGTTCGATATCCGCATCGCGCCGCAGATTGTTGGTGAAGGACAGCTGCCAGGTCCGATCCAACATATCGGTATTGCCATACGGCGACCAGTAATCGCGCTGTCCATCCTGGCCCAGTCCCATCCTCACCCCGGCTTCCCGGATCTCCTTGAGCGGCAGATCGCCGCGGGAACCCGGCGCGATCGTGGTGACCGCCATGTCCAGCTCCCGCATCTCCTCGAGGAAGGCGGCTCGCTGCCCTTCGTCGATCTGTCCCAGGAAGAACGCATGGGCCAGGGTGACCTTGCCCTTGTAATCCAGCGCCCTGACCCGTTTGACGATCTGCCCGGCCGAGAACAGGCCGAGCTCCCCCGGCTCGTGCAGGTGGATGTCGATTCGGGCCTCGTGCTTGAGGGCGAGGTCGAAGACCGTATCCAGCTGACCCTTCGGATCGGCGTCGAGCCCGCACGGATCGATCCCGCCGACGATATCGGCACCGGCGCCCAGAGCCTCGTCGAGCAGAGCGGGCACCCCCGGCTCCAACAGCATGCCGGCCTGGGGAAAGGCGACGATTTCCACGTCCGCCCGCACGTTGTGGGCCCGCCGTGCGGCTGCGACCCCCTCGAACCTCTCCAGCCCGCAATCGGCGTCGATCTGCGCATAGCTCCTGGCCCTGGTCAGCCCGTGTGCGATCGCCCGGCCCAGCGTCTCCGTGGCCCGTTCGGAAACCGGGGCCTCGGCGCTGCGCCAGTGGTCCCGATCGTTCTGGATACTCGACCACAGGTTCTTGCGCTCATAGTCGTTGGGACGGAACGGCAACCCGATCCGCGTCGAATCGAGGTGAACGTGGACATCGGAGAAGGACGGGAAGATCATCCGCCCGCCCCCGTCGAGCCGGGCGGTGTCCACCGGTTCCGGCGGTACGGCCCCACTCGGTTCCACCGCCGCCACCACTCCGGCGGCCACGGTGATGTCAACGGGATCCCCGCCCCAGGGACGGACGTTTTCGATGATCAGGTCTGTCATTTGCCATTGCCCTTCTCGAAGCTGGCCGGGAAGAGCTCCTCGGTCCCCCGGTGTGCGTGATCGCGTTCGGTGTAGGCCGCCCGCATCCTGTCGAACAGGCCCTGCGCCCGGCACTTGAGCCCATCCATGTCCGGCACTCCCAGCACCTGACCGTCGAGCATCACGGTGCGGCCCGCGACGACGGTGCGCACGATGTCGCGCCCCGATCCGTTGACCACCAGAGTGCGCACCGGGTCCTCCACCACGCCCATGGCGAAGTCACCCAGTTCGGCAACGATGAAGTCCGCCTTGGCACCCTGGGACAGTCTGCCCAGATCCGGCCGGCCCAGAGCATCGGCACCCGCCGAGGTCCCCGCCCGGACATAGGAGTCGACCCGGCCGGCGGCCAGGGACCCGCCCAGGATCTTCCCGACCTGGACCCCCACGTCGATGCCCCTGATGAGGTCAGGAGGGAAGGAGTCGGTGCCCAGCACCATGTGCAGCCCTGCGGCCAGATAGGCCTCGAAGGTCAGCAGTCCACTGCCATACCTGGCCGAGGTCAGGGGACAGTGGATGATCGGCACCCCGGCCTCCACCAGTCGGCGCACATCGGGCCCCTGGGCGACCTGCGGATCGCGCAGGTCGCCCAGTTCGCGCCCGTGCGGGATCAACAGCTTGGCCTCCAACAGGCCGGCCTCGGCGAGGGCGTCGACGACGCCAAGCTGCCATTCCCGCTGGGTGAAGCGGACCTCGCCGGCGCCCTGCAGACAGTGCAGGCGGACGAACACATCGCGCTCACGCGCCACCCGGGCGGTCTCACGCATCAGTTCCATGCTCAGGGTCTCGATCCGGCACGGCAGCAGGGTGCCGTGAACCAGATCGGTCTCCAGACCGTCCGCATAGTCCAGGAAGGCCACTGCGTCCTCGAACCCGACACGTCCGCGCTCGGTGGCGTAGTAGACGTCCCCGCCGCCTGCATCGCTGACGTTGACCCCGGAACGGTATGACGGCCCCAGATAGCCGCGCAGACCGATCCGCTGGGAGATCTCAGCCACGTCCACGAAGTCCTGATAGGTCTCCGCCCAGTCCGAGTGCACCTCCGATGCGATCGGCATGAAGGTCGTCACCCCGTGCCGGGCCAGCTGCGCGATCGCGAACTCCCGCACCGTGGCCCGCTCCTCCTGGGTGAAGACCCCGTGGGGTGCCGCAGCGTAGTCCGGCGACCAGTTGTAGCCGCCCGAGGTCGACCTGTCGGCCCAGGAGTCCAGCAGGCAGTGGTCGATGTCCGTCAGAGCGTCCAGGTCGATGAAACCGGGCATCACGAGCGAGGTGGACGCGTCGATCTCCTCGTCGGCCTCTCCGTCCCAGCTCTGTCCGACGTAGACGATCTCCTCGCCCCGGTAGACGAGTTCGGCATCCGCCAGGATGACATGATCGGTTCCGTTCCAGGCCAGAAGATGACCGGCCCTGACCCGCGTCGTCATTTGGCCTCGGCCCCCTTGATCGGGAAGAACAGTGCCAGGTCGTCGGCCCGCGGGGTGAAGTCGACGTTTTCGGACACCGCATAGTTCGATTCGGGCACGAACAGCGGGATCAGCAGCGCATTGTCCGCGTTGTAGCGCATCAGTTCACCGTAGGCCTTGACCCGCTGTTCCCCGGAAGTCCGCCTGGTCTTCATGACCATCTCCTTGGTCTTGTCCTCCTTGGCGTAGTCATTGGCATCTCCGGCGAACATGCTTTCAATCACCGGATCGCCGTCCATCTGCGATGGCGCATAGGTGTTGAGGTAGATGCCGGCCATGTTCTCATCGGTGTAGATCCGCTGGCTCAGGGTCGACTGATCCATGCCCTCCATCTTCACATTGATCCCGGCCTTCTTGAGCATCTCCTGGGTCGCCTGGGCGATCTCCTCGCTCAGCGGGATCCGGCCCGCCGTGGCGTAGGACAGGGTGATCGGCTCATTGTCGTAGCCGGCCGACTTCAGCAGTTCCTTGGCCTTGTCCACATTGTGTTCCCCCGCCTTGATCGAGGCATCGTAACCGGCCACCTTCGGGGCGATCATCTGCGTGGCCTCCGTCGCGTGTCCGTCCAGCACATTGTCCACGAGCGCCTTCTTGTCGATCGCCAGGTCGATCGCCTGGCGCACCTCCTTCTTCGCCAGCGGTCCCTTGGTGCTGTTGATCCCGAAGAAGGTCACACCATTGGATTCCTGCGCTTCGACCTTGGCGGTTCCCGTCACGGATTCCGTCTGGTTCGGGGATATCAGCGCGACGTTCAGACTCGAGGACAGCACCCCGTTGAGGCGGGCGTCCTCATCGGCCACCGTCTGGAACGTCACCTTGTCGTACTCGGCCTGTTCGCCCCAGTAATCCGGGTTGCGCTCCATCACGTAGTCCACGCCCACGGTCCGGCTGACGAACTTGTACGGACCCGAGCCGATGGGCGCCTCGGCGAACTTGGCGCTGCCCAGTTCCTTATAGACCTTCTGCGGCACGATCGAGACCGAGGTGGTGATCGAGGGGAAGGGGGCGAACGGCGTGTGCAGCTTGAACACGACGGTGGCGTCGTCCTTGGCCTCGACGCTCTTGAGCGGCTTCATATAGCTCAGCGGCGAGGAGTCGGGGGTGTTCAGGATCGTGTTGTAGGTGAATGCCACGTCCTGGGCCGTCAGCGGATCCCCATTGCTGAACTTCACGCCGTCGCGTATGTGGAAGGTCCAGGTCTTCAAGTCCTTGGACGACTCCCATTCCGTGGCCAGGCGCGGCACGATCTTGCCGTCGGCGGTGAGGATCGTCAGGGCGTCGAACATCCCGTAGTACAGGCTGTAGCCGACCAGCGAACCGTCCATAATGGGTTCGGCCGTCTTACTGGGTTCGGTCACCTGTGCAACGGTGATCTCGGTCGGCTTATCGCCGGAGGAACCGGAGCCGCCGCAAGCGCTCAGGGCGAGCACGGTGGCGGCCGTCAGTGCGGCGATGAGACCGCGGGTCTTGGGGGCTTTCATGATTGTCTCCTTGGATGGGGCTGGGCTGTGGTCGGTCGGCTGTGCGGGTCTGGTTCGGGCACTGATTCCAGCAGGGTCTTGGTGAAGGGCTGTTGTGGACTGTTGAAGACATCGTCCCGGCTCCCCAGTTCGACGATCCTGCCCTGGTCCATGACCGCGACCCGGGTGGCGATGTGCCTGATCACCGATAGATCGTGGGCGATGAACAGATAGGACAGTCCCAGGTCCCGGCGCAGGTCCTCCAACAGGTTGAGCACCTGCGCCTGCACGGATACGTCCAGGGCGGACACCGGTTCGTCCAGGACGATCACCTCCGGGTCGAGGGCCAGGGCGCGGGCGATGCCGATCCGCTGCCGCTGGCCGCCGGAGAACTCCCGGGGCCGCTTTCCCAGGGCGCTTTCGTCCAGGCCGACCCTGGCCAGGGTGTCGACCACTCTGGCCCTGCTGTAGCAGTGGTTGATGCGCAGGGGTTCTGCGACGATGTCGTGTGCCGTGTGGTTGGGGTTGAGCGAGGAGTACGGATCCTGGAACACCATCTGGATGCGATGGTGCAGGGCCACGCGTTCGCGTCCGTTGATCTTCGCGATGTCGTGGCCGAACAGTTCGATGCGCCCGCCGGCAATGGGATTGAGGCCGAACAGGGTGCGCACCAGGGTGGACTTGCCACAGCCGGATTCCCCCACCAGCGCCAGGGTCTCGCCCCGTCGCAATTCGAGGTCCACTCCGTCCACGGCGCGGTTGACGCTCCTCTTGAGTCCCTTGCGCGTGGAGAACTCGACGCGCAGATCGTGGATCGCCACGGGGGCCGCCCCCACCACGGCTTCGACTACCGCCGTCATGCCGCCTCTTCCTGTGCCACGTGCAGGCAGGCCGCAGTGTGGGTGGGCCCCAGGGTCACGGGCACAGGCCGCCCGGTGCCGCAGGCCTCGTTCTTCAGGGGGTTCTCGCACCGGGGCGCGAATGGGCAGCCGGCCGGCCGGTCCTGCACCGGCGGCGGGGAGCCGGGGATCGCATAGGCCCGCTGGCCCAGTTTGGCCGTGGTCAGCAGACTGCCCAGCAACCCCTGCGTGTAGGGGTGCGTGGGATGGTCGAAGACATCCCAGACCGTCCCTTCCTCTACGATCCGCCCCGCGTACATCACCGCGACCCGGTCGGCGATCTGGGCGACCAGGCCAAGATCGTGGGTGATCATCAACATTGCCGCCCCGGTGGCCCGCCGCCGGGCGGCCAGGGTCTCGATGACCTGGGCCTGCACCGTGACGTCGAGGGCCGTCGTCGGTTCGTCCGCCAGCAGGACGGAGGGATCATTGGCCATGGCCATGCCGATCACCGCGCGCTGGCGCATGCCCCCGGACCACTGGTGCGGGTAGGTCCGCACCCGGTCGTCCACGTCCTTGATCCCGACGCTGTGCAGGATCTCCCTGACGCGGTCGTCGACCTTGGCCTTCGGCAGCTTCGGATCATGGGCCCTGATCGCCCGGCCGACCTGGTCCCCCACCCGTTTGACCGGGTTGAGGCTGGTCATCGGGTCCTGGAACACCATGGCGATGTCCTTGCCACGGATCCTGCGCATCCGGCCCTCGTCCAGTTCCGTCAACTCGGTCCCGCGGTAGCGGATGCTGCCGGAGAGGATCTCCAGAGGCGGGGCCAGCAGGCCCAGCACCGCCAGTGCCGTCACCGACTTGCCACTGCCGGATTCGCCCACCAGGCACAGGGTCTCCCCTTCGTACAGGGCAAAGGACGCGGTCTCGACGATCTGCACGACCTCCCCGTCCCGGTCCCGGTATCCAATGCACAGTTCTTCGACTTCGAGGATGGGCTCTGCCATTGTCATGACCTCCTGATTTTCTTGCGCATCCGGCGGATCGGCCCCTGGCCGTTCTCCCCGGTGAACCGTTGGCTGAACAGATTGACCCCGGAGACGACCAGGAAGATCGCGATGCCCGGGATGATCGCCTGCCAGGGCTGTTCGCGCATGTACTTCTGCGAGTCCCCGATCATCGAGCCCCAGCTGGGCAGTGGTGCCTGGACGCCCAGCCCCAGATAGTCGAAGGCCGACATCAACAGGATCACCGCTCCGATATCGGTGCTTGCCAGGATCAGCATCTGCTTGAACACGCTGGGGATGACATGCGAGCGCAGGATCCGGGTCGTGCTGGCGCCCTGCAGCTTGGGTGCCAGCACGAAGTCACGCTGGCGCAGGCTGCGCGCTGTGGTCCGGGCCACGCGGGCGTATCCGACCCAGTAGGTCAGGGCCAGCACCACGACCATCAATACGACACCGGGGCCCAGGGCCGCGGCAAGCGCCGTGAGGACCAGGATCATCGGCATGGCCAGCTGGACGTCCGCCAGGGCCATCAGGACGTTGTCGATCTTGCCGCCGAAGTACCCGGACACGGTGCCGATGATCATGCCCAGGATGGCATTGGCGATCACCACGATGGCGACGATCAGCAGCGTGACCCGGCCGGCCAGTGCCAGCCTGGATGCTGTGTCGCGGCCCAAGTTGTCGGTGCCCAGCAGGTGTCCTCCCGCTCCGGGTCCCAGCAACTTGGCTGTGAGGTCCTGTCCGTACGGGTCGTAGCCCGGCAGCAGGGGGTAGAGCAGGGCGAAGGCCACGGACACTACGAGCATGGCCGCCCCCAGCAGGTACTGCCAGTCGTCGGCCAGACGGAATCCGGTTCTGCGCCGCGGCCGGGCGGGCGTGGGTGTGTCGATCACTGTCATGAGAGCCTCACTCGCGGGTCGAGGGCAGCTTGGACGAAGTCGACCAGGATGTTCGCCAGGACGAACAGGAGGGCGACCATGATGAGCCCGGACTGGACGACCGGGAAGTCACGGGAGTAGACGCCGTTGACGATCAGCTGGCCCAGGCCGGGCCAGGCGAAGACGTTCTCGATGAGCACCAGGCCGCCGAGGAATGCGCCGAGGTTCATCCCCGCCACCGTCAGGACCGGCAGTACGGCGTTGGGCATGACCTCGCGCAGCATGACGAACCGGGGGTTCTCGCCGCGGGCGTAAGCCGTGCGCACGTAGTCGGCGCCGGATTCCTCCGTCATCGACGAGTCGAGCAGTCGCATGTACACGACGAACTGCGCGGTGGCGATGGTGATGGCCGGCATGATGACCGCCTGCGGGGTCGCATTGCCCAGCGAGGGCAGGAGCCCCAGCTGAACCGACAGGACCAGGACCAGGATCAGGCCGAAGAAGAAGTCGGGGATCGAGGCGCGCAGCGAGCCCACCGTGAGCAGTGCCGAGCGCAGCCAGCGGCTGCGGGAGTACTGCATGACGAGCACCGCGGCGAATGCCAGCAGCAGGCCCAGGGCCAGAGCGGTCAGGCCCAGATGGAGTGAGACGGGTAGCCGTTCGAGTACCAACCCCATCGAGGACCGCCCCGTCATCCGGTAGGAGTCCTGGAAGTCGCCGTGCAGGATCCCTCCCAGGTAGTCCAGGTACTGCACGAAGTAGGGCCGGTCGAAGCCGAGCTTCGAGCTCAGCGCGGCGATCTGTTCTGGGCTGGCGTTCTCCGGCAACATCTGCGCGGCGGGATTGCCCGCGATCCGTCCGAACACGAATGTGATGCTCACGACCGCGAAGATCGTGAAGAGCGCCTGGAGGAGCCGCCGGAGCAGGTAATTCGCCATATGGCCTCCTGGAGGTGAAGAACTCGAGTTGATTTGTATACAACTTAGCCAGGAATTGTTACATGTGAGTTTCGCCTCGTTACCGTCCTGCAAAATGCTCATAGCTTATGTGGCAAGGCCTAGCGCAGGACTCCGGTTAACCGAGCCGTAATCTACCCCTCCTAAGATGGCTCTAGTTGTATACAAATAGGCATAAAGGAGTGACCCATGCGACTACTGGTGGTGAACTGCAATACCTCCGCGGCGACGAGCGCTGCGATCGCAGCGGGAGCGCGGGCCGTGGCCGCCCAGGATGTGGAGGTCCGGGTCGTCGAACCCGACTGGGGCGTTGAATCGGCCGAGGGTTACTACGACAGCTTCATCAGCGCGGCCGCCGTGCTGGACGTGCTCGGCGTCCACGGCGATGACTACGATGCGGTGATTATGGCCGGGTTCGGAGAACACGGACGCGAGGGTGCCCGACAGCTCCTGCGGGCACCGGTCGTCGACATCACCGAGGCTGCGGTGATGGCCGCGCAGCTGCTGGGCCGCAAGTACGGCATCGTCACGACTCTGGCGCCCACTCTTGGCGGAATCGAGGACACCCTGCTGACCACGGGCCAGCTGCAGCGCTGCGTCGGCATCAGGGCCGCCCGGATCCCCGTGCTCGAGGCCCACGGCGATCCCGAATCCACAGCAGCCCGGCTGGCCGTCGAGGCCGAACCGCTCATCGCGGCCGGCGCCGATGTCATCGTCCTGGGCTGCGCTGGCATGGCAGGCCTGGACACCGCTCTGGAGAGCCTGCTGGGCCTGCCGGTGGTCGACGGGGTGGCCGCAGCCGTCGGCTTCGCCGAAGCACTGGTCAGAATGGGCAAACAGACCTCGAAGGCCGGCGTCTACACCCCGCCCCATGCGACCAAGCTCCGCCCCTCCTGGCCGGTGTCGAGTCGACTCGGCGGACCCGCGCCCCTGAGCGTATAGGCTTGGGCGCCTATGAGGGACGAACTGCCACTGTCCGGCACCGAGAAGAACAATCCACGCCTGTCCGCCCAGGTCTACTCGCTACTGCGCCGCAGGATCATCACGGGGGACTTGCCCCAGGGAACCAGGATCACCGAGCAACGGCTCGCCGCCGAACTCGAGGTCTCCCGGATCCCACTGCGCGAGGCCCTGCCCAAGCTGGCCGGCGAGGGCTTCATCAGTTCCCAGCCCCGCCGCGGGGCGATCGTGGAGACGTGGAGTACCAAGGACGTCCACGATCTGTTCGATACGCGCCTGGCCCTCGAACCGGCGGCAGCCGGCTACGCAGCCGAGCTGATCGGCCGCGGCGGCCCGATCGGCGACCTGCGCGAGGCATTTGCGATCACCAGGGAGAAGCTGATCGGCGGGGACGAACTGGAGGTGGCCGAGGCCAACGCCCATTTCCACCAGATCATGGTCGACACCGCCGGCAACGTCCTGCTGTCGAATCTGATGCGCGCGACCAGCGGCCGCATGGCTTGGCTGTTCTACCTCACCAGGAACCGCGATCCCCATCTGGCCAACGCCGAACACCAAGAGCTCACCGAGATCATCGCCTCGGGCAACCGGAAACTCGCGGAGGCTGCCGTCTACGCCCATATCGAACAGGGCCGGATCCCCTCGCTCGAGGCGATGTCCGACGTATTGACGAACAACTGATCCACCGGCGCGGCCGGTGGAGGAAGCGAGGAAGACATGCCAGACCGCCTCATCCCACCCGCATCGATCGCCGCCGAACGCACCTACCTCGACGGGTCCTTCCGACCCGCCACGGTCCGGATCGCCACGGACGGCACCGTCGCCGCCATCGACCCGTTCGATCCGGGCGCCGAGGTCGTGCTCGCCTCCGACGCGGTCCTGCTACCGGGCCTCGTCGACACCCATGTGCACCTGAACGAGCCCGGCCGCACCGCCTGGGAGGGGTTCGCCACAGGGACTGCGGCGGCCCTGGCCGGCGGTGTCACCACTGTCTGCGATATGCCCTTGAACTCCCTGCCGGTGACTACTACACCCCGCGCCCTGGCCGTCAAACGGGAGGCCACCGGCGGACAACTCGCCTGCGATCTGGCCTACTGGGGCGGCGCCGTCCCAGAGAACCTGGGGAGCCTGGCGGAACTGCTCGACGCCGGCGCGGTGGGCGTGAAATGCTTCATGGGGCCCAGCGGAATCGACGAGTTCGGTCACCTGGACCCCGCCCAGATCACCGCCGCCATGACCGAACTCGCGCGGGTGGACGGACTGCTGATCGCACACGCCGAACTCGCGCACCTGCTCGGCGAGGCCTCGGGACCGGACTATCCGGCCTTCGCCGCCAGCCGGCCGCAGCGCGCCGAGGTCGAGGCGATCGAGATCCTGGTCGACGCCGCCCGGCGCACCGGGGCGCGCGTCCACGTGGTCCATCTGGCCGCCGCAGAGGCACTGGACGTGGTCCGCCGCGCCAAACGCGCCGGGGTGCGCATCACTGCGGAGACCTGCCCCCACTATCTGAGCCTGTGCGCCGAGGAGATCCCACCGGGCCAGGGCAGGTTCAAGTGCTGCCCGCCGATCCGCGACGCGGCCAATCGCGACGGACTGTGGGAGGGGGTGCTCGACGGCACCATCGATGCCATCGTCAGCGATCACTCCCCCGCCACGGCGGAACTCAAGGACAATCCCGACCTGGGCCAGGCCTGGGGCGGAATCGCCGGCGTGCAGACGGGCCTATCCGTCGTCTGGACCGCAGCGCGGGACCGCGGCATCGGACTGGAGAGGATTCTGCCGCTATTCACCACCGGCCCCGCAGCCCTCGTCGGCCTCGATGGGACCGGCGAACTGCCGGTGCGCGGCCGGATCGCCGTGGGCGCCGCCGCCCACATGACAGTCTTCTCCCCCGGTAGCCCGTACACCCTGCGCGCAGCCGATCTGCTGTACCGCAACACCATTTCGCCCTGGCTCGGCTCTGACCTGACCGGCAGCTTCCGCGCAACCTACCTCTATGGGGCGCCCGCTTGGGACCCCGCGCACGGCACCGGCCCGGCCGCCGTGCTCACCCGCACTGGAAAGGAACTCATATGACATCGGCACCCATCCCGCCCCTGGACCCGCCCACCCGACTTCTCATGGGCCCCGGACCCATCAACCCCTATCCACGGGTGCTGCGCGCTCTGTCGACCCCGCTGATCGGCCAGTTCGACCCGTTCATGACGGACACCATGTCCGAAACCCAGGAGCTGTACCGGACGGTCTGGGACACTGCCAATGACGCCACCGTGCTCATCGACGGCACCGCCCGTGCCGGGATCGAGGCCGCCCTGGTATCCCTCATCTCCCCCGGCGACCGGGTACTGGTCCCCGTCTTCGGACGCTTCGGCCACCTGCTCGTCGAAATCGCCCAGCGGGCGGGAGCCGAGGTCCACACCCTCGAGGCCGAGTGGGGAACTACGGTGCCCACCTCCCGCCTCGCCGAGGCCCTGCGCAGCGTGCGCCCGAAGCTAGTGGCGACAGTCCAGGGCGACACCTCCACCACGATCAACCAACCACTGGAGGAGTTCGGACGGCTGTGCGAGCGCTTCGGCGCGCTGCTCTACGCCGACGCCACGGCATCCCTGGGCGGCAATGAGTTCCACGCCGACGCCTGGGGGCTCGATGCCGCCACCTGTGGCCTGCAGAAGTGCCTGGGCGGGCCCAGCGGCTCGGCTCCTCTGACCCTGTCCCCGCGTGCGGTCGAAACGATCCGCTCCCGTTCCCGGATCGAGGCCGGAATCCGCGAAGCCGACGATCCCGCAGCCGGCGGGGACGTCATCCGCTCGAACTACTTCGACCTGGGCATGATCCTGGACTACTGGGGACCGCGGCGCCTCAACCACCACACCGAGGCCACCTCGATGCTCTATGCGGCCAGGGAATGCGCTGCGCTCTTCGTCGAGGAGGGGCCTGACGCCGTGGTGGAGCGCCACCGGTTGGCCGGAGGCGCGCTGTGCGCGGGACTGCAGTCCCTGGGACTCGAGCTCTTCGGCGAGGCGGCACACCGGATGAACAACGTGGTGGGCGTCGTGATCCCCGAAACCGTCGACGGCGATGCCGTCCGCGCGGGGCTGCTCGAGGACTTCGGCATCGAGATCGGCACCTCCTTCGGCCCCCTGGCCGGACGTGTCTGGCGCATCGGCACCATGGGCTACAATGCCCGCAAGGACACCGTGCTGACCACCCTCGCAGCGCTCTCCGCGACCCTGGGGGCACACGGGATGCCGAACTCGGCCGATGAGGCAATCGCCGCGGCCCAGGAGGTATTTGCGGGATGAGTGAACAGGATTTCACACACGCGTTCCCACAGGCGGGACGGCTGGGCCTGGACGCCGAGGTGCTGGCCAGGGCCACCACCCGGATCATGGAGCGCTGCGACCGACTGGCACTGATCACCTCGACCCCGGGGTCGATCACCCGCGTCTACCTCTCGCCCGAGCATGCCAAGGTCAATGCCCTGGCCGCCGAGTGGATGCAGCAGGCGGGCATGACCACCTGGCAGGACGCCGCGGGCAACCAGCTGGGCCGACTGCCCGCCCGTGATCCTGAGGCTCCTGCCCTGCTGCTGGGCTCCCACCTGGACACGGTCAAGGACGCTGGGCGCTATGACGGCATCGTCGGGGTGCTCATGGCCATCGAGGTGGTCCGGCTGTTGGCCGTCAAAGAGGGCGGGCGGAGTGTCTCCCCCTTCCCCTTCGCCATTGAAGTCGCCGCCTTCAACGACGAGGAGGGCACCCGGTTCGGCCGTGCGCTGATGGGCTCGGCCGCAGTCGCCGGCCAGTTCGAGGAGTCCTGGCTCGACATGGTCGACGAACAGGGGGTCAGCCTGCGGCAGGCCTATCTGGACTTCGGCCTGGACCCCACTGCGATCGGCCGGGCAGCCCACTCCGCCGATCGCCTGGTGGGCTACCTCGAGGCCCATATCGAACAGGGCCCGTACCTGGACCGCCGCGGCGAGCCCCTGGCCGTGGTGTCCTCGATCGCCTCGGGCAAGCGGTTTGAGATCACCGTCGACGGGGAGGCCAGACACGCCGGTGGCACGCCGTACGACGCCAGGCACGATGCCCTGCTCGGCGCCTCCGAGGCTGCCCTGGCGGTGGAGCGGATCTGCGCGAACGCCCACCACATCATCGGCACCGTCGGGCAGTTGCAACTGTTCCCCGGAGCGGTCAACGTGGTGCCCGGACAGGCGCGGTTCAGCCTGGACCTGCGTGGCGAGTTCGACACGGCCAGGGACGACACCTGGGAGCGCATCCGCTCCGAGTTCGACGCGATCTGCGCCCGGCGCGGCCTGCGCTGGAGCGCCCGCGAATTCTACAGTGCGGCGGCCCTGGAGTGCGCGGCCCCGCTGCAGGACATGATCAGGGAGGGCATCGGATCGACCGTTGCCGACTTCGCCGATGCCTCCGGCCCCGCCGCCCTGTTCAGCCCGGCCGGGCACGATGGGATGACGATCGGCGCGCTGACGGATGTGGCCATGCTGTTCCTGCGCAATCCGGACGGGATCAGCCATGCTCCAGCCGAGGACGTCTCCGCCCCGGACGTGGCACTGGGCCTGCGCGCCTTCGCCGAGGCGGTGGCCCACCTGGGCGCCGAGTCCACCACGGTCTAGCGCGCCAGGGCCGCCAGGGACCGTCCCCGTTCGATCAGCTGCAGGTCGGAACCGCGCGGACCCACCAGGCAGATGCCGACGGGGGTGGGATCGTCCCCGTCCCCAGGGTCCAGAGCCGGTACGCTCAGCCCCGGCAGTCCCCCGAGGCCGGCCAGGCAGGTCAGCCGCAGGGTCGCGGTCCGGTCCGACTCCAGGTCCGCCTCGTCCGCCGAACTCAGCGGGGCGGGCCCCGGGGCGGTGGGCAGGATGAGGACGCCGGTTTCGCTCAGCTCGCGGATTGCGGAGCGAACACCGCTCAGTCGAGCGCGCGCCGCCGCGATGTCAGCGGCCGGCGTGGCCAGGGCCGCAGCAAAACGCCCCGCGATGGTGGGGCCCAGCGCTCCGGGATGCGCCTCGATCCAGCCGTGCCAGTTCTCCGCGGCCTGCCCGGCCTGTACCGTTTTGAACAGCTCCTGGAGTTCGATCGGGTGGGGGATCCCATGGTCGGCCAGGGTGGTCTCCCGGACCGGGACGCCGGCGGCCAGGAGGGCGGCGAAGGCGGCCTGCGTCTCCGGGCTGCACAGTTCCACCAGTTCCCGTGCCACCAGCAGGGGCAGCCCGGCTCCGGTGGTCCCACTCAGCAGTATCCGAGCAGCGGCTTCCAAGGTGTCGGGGTCCCGGGTCAACAGCCCCAGGGTGTCGAACTCCTGGGCCAGCGGCAGCACTCCGGTCTGCGGAACCGTGCCGTGCGTTGTGCGCAGGCCCCACAGACCCTGGTAGGAAGCGGGCACCCTGATCGATCCTGCGGTGTCCGTGCCCAGGCCGATATCCGCCTGATCCAAGGCCACGGCACTGGCGCATCCGGAGCTGGAACCCCCGGAGATCCTGTCGGAGGCAACACCGTTCGGCGGCGCCCCGTAGTGTTCATTGCGCCCGGCGATGCTGTAGGCGAACTCATCGGTCCGCGCCACTCCCCGCAGCCGGGCGCCGGCGTCCAAGAGCGCCGCCACAGCGGGATTGGACACGGTTTCGACCCCAGCCTCGGCCAACCAGGTGGGATTACCGGCCCCGATCTGCTGTCCGGCCACCGCGATGATGTCCTTGACAGCCAGGCGCAATCCGTCCAGCGGGCCCGTACCGGCGGCCGGCGCGGCAGGGTCGGCGAGGACGCGCCAGATCCGCCCGTCCGGCTCGGTGGAAAGGTGTGCGGGAGCATGACCGTGCATGGGGTCACACTACCGTAATCAGCCACGATAAGTATTATGATTTATTCGCTCTGAATCGCCGGCGAAACCTCATCCCAGACCCGGTCCAACTCGGTCCCGAACTCCAGGCGCGGATTGTCCGCGTCCCCACCCAGATGGGGTTGGACCTCGGGCCGGCGGCGTTGCCATCCGGCTTGCACAGCGGCAGCGGCCGAATCGAACTCGAACAGCTCGGCGCACATCAGGATCTGCGGCGGCAGCATCGCGTGGGCCTTCCCTGCCCCGCGCAGGGCATCGGCCACCGTGACCCAGCCGCCGGAGACCGATTCGCCACTGGCGTTGCGCGGCGCCTGGCCGGCAGGGGCTTCGGCAATGAGGAAATGAGCACGGAACCGTTTGGGTTCGAACACCGGGGTGGTCCAGATCCGCCAGGGGGCCAGCAGATCCGAGCGCAACACCAGGCCACGATCCAGCAGGAACTCGCCCATCGAGGTCCGACGCGTCTCAAGCGCACGGCGATCGGACTCCCAAGCCGGATCGGACAGCTCCTGCAGGTTCGCACAACCCGCACCGCCGGCCAACAGCACGCCGGCCTCCTCGAACAGCTCCCGTGCGGCCGCACAGACGATGGCCGCGGCCTCGTCCGCCGTGCAGCCCAGCCACTGCGCCCACGCGGGTGGGAGCGCTCCGAGCGCCAGAGCATCCGAGGCGTCGACACCCCCGCCGGGGAAGACCAACATATCGGGGGCGAAGGCCATGCCGGCCGGGCGCCGCTGCAGGAAGACCTCGAGGGAACCGGGCACCCCCGGCCGCCCGCCGCGCACCAGCACAGTGGTCGCGGCGGCCCGCGGCTCCACAGGTTCAACACCCGTGCGCTCCCGGATGTGCGCCGCGAACCCCACGGGCAGCGCGTGTGGATCGATCATGTCTACCCCACCTGGTCCCGCAGGCGGTGCTTGAGCAGTTTGCCGGAGGGATTGCGTGGCAGGTCCTCCATCGTCTCAACGAAGCGGGGGATCTTGTAACGGGCGATTCGATCGGCCAGGAAGTCGCGCAGCTCCTCCACGCTCAGCTCCTGCCCGTCGGTGGTCGTCACCACGGCCACGACCTGCTGGCCCCAGTCCGGGTCGGACTTCGCCACGACCGCCACATCGGCCACCCTGGGGTGTTCGGAGACCGCCTCCTCGACCTCCAGCGAGTACACGTTCTCCCCGCCGACGATGATGATGTCCTTGAGTCGGTCGACCACATAGTAGTAGCCGTCCTCATCCATCCGCGCGATGTCCCCGGTCTTGTACCAGGGGCCCTCGAACGCCGCAGCGGTCGCCTCGGGGTTCTTGAGGTATTCGAGCATCGCGGTGTCCGTATGGATCCAGATCTCCCCGGTCTCCCCCGGTCCGGCAGGGGTCCCGTCGGCGCGCATCAGCTTCATGTGCCCGCCGTACATCGCCGTCTTGCCGACGGAGCCGGCCTTGACGATCTGCTCCTCGGGCCACAGCAGGCTGCCGGCCGGGCCCAGTTCACTCATCCCGTAGAGCTGCCGGTGTTCGCCCGGCTGGTAGTGCTCCAGGATGATCCGCGTGGTGGGCGCATCGATGGGCGATCCGCCGAACATCCAGTGCCGCATCGTGGAGAAGTCCAGGTCGGCGAAGTCGAGGCCGGCTGCCGGCAGGGCGCGCACGGGCGCCAGGAAGGCGATGTTCGGCCCGAAGAAGGCGGTGATCCGCTGCTGCCCGATCAGTTGGAAGGTCTCGACGGGGTTGAACTCGCGCTGCAGGAAGACGCTGCCGCCCATGAACATGACCGGGGTGATGCACACGTTCAACGGCGCCGAGTGCCACACCGGCATGGCCACCAGCATCCGCTCATCGCGGTCGTAGCCCTGGTTCGTCGACATCAGGAGCATCAGCGTGGACAGCCGCGCATGACTGTGCACGCACCCCTTGGGCGCACTGGTGGTCCCCGAGGTGTAGAGGATGAGCGCCGGCGCCTGATCGTCGGTGTGAGTCTCCCGGGCCCGAGGTGTGGCGGCGATGAGCGCGGTCAGTCCCGTTTCCGGGTCCTCGGCTCCGTTGTGCCCGCCGCCGGCGTGCGCCGTGGTGATCCACTCGATCCCGCCTGCCCCGGCCCGTGCCGTGTCCGCCAGGTCGGGGCTGACCACGCCCAGGCGCGCCTCGGAGTGGTCGATGATATAGGCGACCTCGCGGGCCGGCATCTTGTGGTTGACCGGCACGAACACGGCGCCCAGCTGCCAGACGGCGTAGGCGGTGAGGACGAATTCCGGTTCGTTGAAGGTCATGGCCGCGACCACGTCCCCCGGCCCGATCCCGCGCGCGGCCAGCAGCCCGGCTGTGCGCTCGACATCGGCGACCAGCTGTTCATAGGTCCAGGTTCGGGCGGCCGGGGCCTGGGCCCCGACCTCGGCCAGGGCGATGCGGTCAGGGGTGCGGGCCAGGTCCGCGTGCAGCATGGCGGTAAGCTTCATCGCTCATCCTCCGATGGTTTCGAGTGCCGTGTTTCACACATTCAATCACCCGCGATACCGTTTAAACAATCGTTCGACAAACTTCTGAGGGGAACCAGCAGTGGCGTCCACGCACACCGTCATCAACCAGTCCGCTCCGCGCACCGAGATCGACGAATACGACCTCAACCCGGCCCTGCGCGAGGTCGTCGCAGCCTTCGCACCGGATGCCGACCAGGAGCTGCTCCACGAGCTGGGCCGCACGGTCGGCACGGCCGAATTCCAACACAATGCGGACCTGGTCAACACCCACACCCCGGTCTTCACCGCCCACGACCGCTGGGGCAACCGGGTGGACCAGGTCGAATTCCACCCCGCCTACCACGCGATCATGGCCGCCGACCTGGGCGCCGGCGGTCACTCGCACGCCTGGGCCCACCCAGGGACAGGGGCCAATGTGGAACGCGCCGCGCGCTTCCACCTGTTCGCCCAGGTGGAGCCGGGCCACACCTGCCCCGTGTCGATGACCCATGCCGCCGCGGCCTCGCTCGCCGGCACCCCGCACGCCGAATTCTGGCTGCCCCGCCTGTATTCGACCGACTACGATCCGCGCCTGGCCGACGCGACCGAGAAGACAGCGGTGACCTTCGGCATGGCGATGACGGAGAAGCAGGGCGGCTCGGACGTGCGCGCCAATACGACGTGCGCGGTCCCGGTGAACGCGGCGGCCGATGACGGCACGGGCTTCGGTGCGGTGAGCGCCGGGCACTACCTGCTGACCGGACACAAGTGGTTCTGCTCGGCCCCGCAGTCCGATGCCTTCCTGATGCTCGCGCAGACCGAGGAGGGCATCAGTTGCTTCTTGGTCCCGCGCTTCCTGCCGCGGCGGGCCGACGGCACCCCCGGCGGGCGCAACACCTTCAACATCCAGAAGCTCAAGGACAAACTGGGCAACAAGTCCAATGCCTCCTCGGAGATCGAGCTCGACTCCACCCACGGCTGGCTGGTCGGTGAACCCGGCCGCGGTGTGCGCACCATCATCGAGATGGTCTCGCGCACCCGGCTGGACTGCATCATCGGCTCCGTCTCCGGGATGCGCCAGGGCGTGGCCGAGGCCGCCTGGCACGCCCGCCACCGCGCCGCCTTCGGTGCACAGTTGGTCGACCAGCCGCTGATGCGCGCGGTCCTGGCGGACCTGCAGCTGGAGTACGAGGCGGCCGTATGGACCCTGGGGGAAGTCGCAGCGGCCTACGATTCCGCGGACCCCGAGGCCGCCGAGTTCCGCCGCCTGGCCGTGGCCGTGGCCAAGTACTGGATCTGCAAGCGCGGCCCCGAACACGCCTATGAATCGCTCGAGTGCCTGGGCGGTAACGGCTATACGGAGGTCTGGCCGTTGGCGCGGCGCTACCGCGAACAGCCCGTGCTGGCAGTCTGGGAGGGCTCCGGGAACGTCATAGCGCTCGACGTGCTGCGGGCCCTGACCCGCGATCCGGCCTCGGCCAAGGCATTCCTGGCCGTGCTCGAGGCCGCCCGCGGGCGCGCAGGGGAAACGGGCAGGGTCTACGACGCCGGGTTCGAACAGCTGGCCGGCGATATCACGGACGCGGTGGCGACTATGGCATCGGGCGAGGCCCAGGCGATCGCGGCCTGGCAGGCACGCGGGCGCACCCTGGTCGAGCACATGGCACTGCTGCTACAGGCCGCGGTGCTGCTGACCCGGGCGCCGGCCGGGATCGGCGAGGCCTTCGTCGCAGCCCGCCTGAGTGCTGAGCGCGGGCGCGAATACGGGGCGTTCCCGGCAGCGGTGGAGCCGGAGTGGATCGACTTGTTGGTGGAGCGGGCATAGTACCCGTGTGAAATTCCGGACAAACGTTCAATAAGCCTACTCAGGGTGCCCTAAAACATGCGAGGCTGTTAATACAAGAACCCGAGCATGAAGGAGCACGCCCATGAAGGCAGTCCGCTATTACGGCAAAGAAGACCTGCGCGTCGAAGACATCCCGGAGATGGAGATGCGCGCCGATGCCATCAAGATCGCCCCGAAGTTCGTCGGCCTGTGCGGTTCCGATCTGCACCTGTACTACGACGGCGGCGAGGGCAACGGTGGGAACTCCGCCACGACTCCGCACCCTCTGTCCGGTGAGACCCTGCCCGTGACCTTCGGCCACGAGTTCTCCGGCGTCGTCGAGGAGATCGGCGCCGACGTCACGACCGACATCAAGGTGGGCGATTCCGTTGTCGTCGAACCGCTCATGGTGTGCGGCGAATGCCCCGCTTGCAAGGCCGGGGACTACAACATCTGCGAGAAGATGGGCTTCATCGGCATCAACGGCCGCGGCGGCGGCATGAGCGAACACCTGGTCGTCGAGCCCCGCTGGGTCCACCCGGTGGGCGATCTACCCCTGGACCAGGCCGCACTCATCGAGCCGCTGTCGGTGGCCTACCACGCGGTGCGCAACACCGGCGCCCAGGCCGGACAGACCGCCGTGGTCGGCGGCGCGGGCCCGATCGGCCTGCTGGTCGCCACGGTGCTCAAGGCCGAGGGCCTCAAGGTCATCGTCTCCGAGCTCTCCGAGGCCCGCAAGCAGAAGGCGCTGGACGCCGGCGTCGACGTCGTCGTCGACCCGTCCAAGGAAGACCTGGCGACCCGCGTGCGCGAGGAGACGAACGGCGTGGGCGCCGATGTCGCCTTCGACGCCGCCGGTGTGGGCGTCGTCGTCCACCAGCTGCTCGCCTCGCTCAAGGCCAAGGGCCTGCTGGAGATCGTCGCGATCCACGTCCGCCCGCTGGAGATCGACGTGACCGGCGAGCTGACCTTCTCCGAGAAGTCGGTCCAGGCATCCCTGGGCTACGCCAACGACCACGCCAAGGTCATCGAACTGGTCAGGACCAAGGGCATCGACCTCTCGCAGTTCATCACCGGCAAGATCGCCCCGGAGGACATCGTGGACAAGGGCTTCAAGCAGCTCCACGACGATGCCGAACACCAGGTGAAGATCCTCGTCCAGATGTGACCCTGTAGGACATTTAAGCGATCCCTCCAGATTCCACCGGAGTTCCGGTGAAATCTGGAGGGATCGCTTCATTCTTGCGCAGGGCCCTACTTCACGATGTGCAGATCGATGCCCTTGCGCTCGGGCAGGCGCCACACCGCCCACAGGGCCAGCAGCTCGGCGAACACGATCCACGCATTCGACGCCCAGGGCGCCCCGATGTACACGGCGAACTGGTTGACGTACGGGGTGGTGCCGCCGAACACCGCTGTCGCCAGCGAATACGCGAAGCCGATATAGGCGGTGCGCGCGGCCGTCGGGAAGGTCTCGGCCATCACCGAGGTCAGCAGGCCGGCGCCCGCTGCCAGGAAGAACAGTGCGATCGAGGTCGTCACGAACAGCGTCCACGGGCGCTGGTCGATCAGCGCCATGAGCGGGTACTGGGTCACGGCCACGCCTATCGCGAAGATGTAGAGCACCGGCTTGCGCCCCCACCTATCCGAGGCCCAGCCCCAGAACAGCAGGGAGAGGATGCCGACGGCCAGGGCCGCGGTGAGCGCCCAGTAGGCGCCGTTGGCCTCCATCTTCCGCTGGGTCACGGCAAAGGTCGACACGTACGAGGTCCACGTGTAGTTGCTGGCCGCGACCCCGGAGACCAGGAAGAAGATCGCGACGATCGACACCGCCTTGGGCAGCGGCCGCAGAGCCGCGGCCGGGAAGTGCGAGGCGTCGAGCCCGTTGATCTTGCCGGTGACCCGGCTGTTCTCCACCAGGTCCTTGGACTCGATCATGCCGGCGCGCAGGTACAGCGCGACCAGGGCCAGCACCGCACCCAACAGGAACGGGATGCGCCAGCCCCAGGCTGCGACCTCGGGCTTGGAGAGCACACCGGTGATGGCCCCGCCGAGCACGAAGGCGATGAAGGACCCGCCGAAGATCGTCATGAACACGGTCGAACCCCACAGGCCGCGCCGGCCGGCCGGGGCGATCTCGGCGATATAGGAGTTCGCCGCCGCCGACTCCCCGCCGTGGGCGAAGCCCTGGACCACGCGCGCCAGCAGCAACAGGCCGGACGCCGCGATGCCGATCGTGCCATAGGTCGGGACCAGGCCGATGAGCACGGAGCCGCCTGCCATCATGAGCATGGTCGTCACCAGCACGAACTTGCGTCCCCGGCGGTCGGCGATCCGGCCGAACACGATCCCGCCCAGGGGGCGGAACAGGAAGCCGATCGCGAACACCCCGAAGGTCGACAGCAGGGCCGACACCTGGTTCTGCGTGTGGAACAGGGCGGCTGCGATCTGCGGGGCGAACACCGCGTAGACGCCCCATTCGTACCATTCGAGCAGCTGGCCGATGGTGCTGGCGACGAAGGATTTGCGCTGCTTGCGCCTGTCCAACGGCACCACTGCCACGGGCGCCTGGGATTCCGCGGTGCTCGCGGCGGTAGTCGAAGTCATAGCCCATAGACTCACACGCCACGCCCGGGCGCGTGGGGCGGTTCGACACACCGTGTCATAAATCCGCGGCCCATTCGTCGATCGCCACCGCACCCGCCAAGTGGGCCTCGCGCGGGATCAGATGGCCCACCCCCGGCAGCACCCGCAGGACGGCACCGGGGATCCGGTCCACCAGTTCCAGCTGCCTGCCCACCGGGGCCAGCGCATCGTGCTCCCCGCCGAGGACCAGCACGGGACGGGCGAAGTCCGCACCGGAGTCCCCCACGCAGTGGCGCACCGAGGTGTGGAAGGTCTCCAGCAGTGCCGCGCCGCTGTTGAACGAGTGGGAGTCGCGCATATGTTCCAGCACGATGCCCCCGCGCCGGCGCAGGCCGGTGCCGCTGGCCATCACGATCCCGCTCAACCCCGCCAGGGCGCGCCCGGCCAGCAGCACATCGCCGAACGGACCCAGCCGCGCGGCCAGACCATAATAGGCGCGCAGCCCGGTGATCGCCAGCCGGCATGGATTGTCCCTGGGCGCGGTGACGATCGGATTGACCAGCACGGCACCGCGGTGTGCGGCGCCCTGGGCGATGGCCTCGGCGACGATGACCGAACCCAGCGAGTGCCCCAGCAGCAGCGCGGGCGCGGGCTCCCGGTCCAGCAGCCCGCGCAGCCACCTGCCAAGGTCCTCGATCCCGTGGCCCGCCGGCAGCGGATCGGACTCCCCGCAGCCGGGCAGGTCGGGTGCCAGCACCCGGAAACCACGGGCCGCCAGGTCCTGGGCCAGCGGTTCGAGGGCGCGGTGGGAGCTGCGGAACCCGTGGATGGCCCAGACCACCGGCGCCTCGGGGTCCCCGTAGGAGAACACTGCGGTCCCGCGACCGGCCGGGGTGGGACTCGTGGCCAGCCACACCGCGAGAACCAGCAGGCACACGGCCGCCACGGTGGTGCTGAGGCCTCCCAGGCCGCCCAGCAGGGCGATGACGACTCCGCCGATGGCCGCCACTGCCGAGGCCGCCACGCGCAGCGCGGGCCGGCAGGTCAGGGGCCGCAGGGGCAGGCGCGGCTCCCAGCGTTCGAGTCGGGAGAGCCAAACGGCCGCCGGGATCACGGCGCCGGCGACCAGGGCCAGCCACAGCGGACGGCTCAGCCACCAGGCCGGGCTGTGCAGGGCGGGCAGGGGCGCGCCGGCGGCCCACAGGGCCGCCACCAGGGCCAGGGCGATGGGCATATGCCACAGGTAGACGGTCATCGCCAGGCCACCGGCCCGTTTGATCGGCCCGGCCAGGGCGGGCCCGGTCACCAGGCGTTCCAGCCGGGGGCGGACCAGCCGCAGCAGGCACAGCTCGGCGAGCGCGCCCAGGGCGAACAGCGCGGTGGGCGGGTTGAGCGAGGCGATGAGATCGGGCGACCAGCCGCAGGCCAGCAGCACGAGGATCCCACTCACGGCGGCCAGCAGGCCGGCCCACAGGCCAGAGCGATTCCGGCCGCGCGTATCGGCCAGAACAAAGCCCAATTGCTGGCAGAACAGCCAGACGAAAGCGAGGTTGAGATAGGCCAGTCCCGTGCTCCAGGGCCCGGCCAGTGAGAACTGCCGGACCAGGTCGACGGCCAGCACCGCACCCAGGCCGACCGCCGGCACGCGCGCCCCGAACCGCTCGTGCGCTGCGGCCAGAACGGGCACCAGGGCGGTGGCGCCCAGGTAGACGGCCAGGAACCACAGGGGCTGCGCGGACCGGTAGGCGGCCTCGGCGGCCAGGTCGGCGGGCAGTCCGGCGACTCGGGCGCAGGCCAGCACGGTGCCGACGACGGCGATCATCACTCCGGCCGGCACCGCCAGGCGCTTGATCCGCAGCTCCACGAAACCGACCGCCGTCACGCCGCGGGCGCGCAGACGCCGCCACTGGCTGATGGCCGCGAAGCCGCCGGCGATGAAGAACAGGGGCATCACCTGGGCCAGCCAGGTGATGGGGATGAACCAGGCGTGACCGGCCAGGGCCATGCCGGTGGCCAGGGAGCCATCGGGGTCGCGCCAGGCGCCGACCAACAGTGCGTGCAGGGCCACGACCACCAGCAGGCAGCCGGCGCGGACCGCGTCGATCACGGGATCGCGGCGGGATCTGGGTCGGGGCGCGGCCACCGGGCGCGGCGGCAGGAGCGAAGTCATCGGTCATTCCTCACAGTTCGTTTGCTTGACTGCAAGGAATGTATGAAGCCGCTCGGGATGTCCGCGTCACCCTGCGGAGCGAAAGAGCCGGGCTACTTCCGGGTGAGGGACTCAGCGCCCGGCGTTCACCAGGCCCGACTCATAGGCGGCGACCACGATCTGGGCGCGGTCGCGCAGACCCAGTTTGCGCAGGATCCGCGAGACGTGCGTTTTGACGGTCTGTTCGCCCAGGAACAGTTCGGCGGCGGCCTCGGCATTGGATTTGCCCGCTGCCACCAGGCGCATCACGTCGAGTTCGCGTTCGGTCAGTTCTGCCAGCAGGGTCTTCCCCGGGCCCCGCGGTTCCGGACGGGCGGCGTAGTCGGCGATGAGCTTCGAGGTGATGGCCGGCGCCAGCAGGGCCTCGCCGGCGGCCACCACGTGGACCGCGGTGATGAGCTCCTCGGGGGTGGAGTCCTTGAGTAGGAAGCCGCTGGCGCCGGCGCGCAGGGCCGCGAAGACGTATTCATCGGCGTCGAAGGTGGTCAGGATGATGACCCTGGGCTGTTTGAGCCCCGGCATCGCCATGACCTGCCGGGTCGCGTCCAGGCCGTTGAGGCGGGGCATCCGGATGTCCATCAGCACGACGTCGGGTTGGCTGCGGCGCACCAGCTCGGTCACCTCGGCGCCGTCTGCGGCCGTGCCGACCACCGTGATGTCCGGCTGCGAACCCAGCAGGGCGGCGAAGCCCTCGCGCACCATCGCCTGGTCGTCGACGACGATCACGCGGATCGGGGAATCTTCGGGGTGGGGAGTCTGTGCTGTCATGCCCACGATCCTAGACGCACCCGGCCCCCGGCCCCTCCCCCTGCGGTAGGGTCCGCGCCTCACCCTCCCGGGTGACGCACGGGTGCCGCACGTGGCCCTATCGTCGAGGTCATGGACACGCCACACACGTCACTGCGCAGCTACTTCGATCCGGTCCGGGTGGGCCGCGATCTGGGGTTCGTGCTGCCCGGCTTCTTCCTGTCCCTGCCCGCCTTCATCATCCTGGTGCCGCTGACCGCGCTGTCCGCCGGCACCATCGTGATCTGGATCGGCGCTCTGCTGTTCGCCGTGGCGCTGTCCGTCGCCTCGGCCTTCGCACAGGTGTCGCGGGCCCGGCTGCACTGGTGGACAGGCACGCCCGGCGCACCCGTGCGCTACCGCGCCGCAGCCCCCGGCCGAGCCCGCTGGATCACCGGGCGACTGGCCGACGGACGCCGCTGGCTCGATCTGCTGTTCGAAACGCTCATCGCCTTCCCACTGCACATCTTCACCTTCGTCGTGGCAGTCTCCTGGCTCGGCGGGGCGGCCGGCGGGCTGAGCTATTTCATCTGGGGCTTCTTCCTGCCACACGAGGATTCGACCCTGCCGGGCTATCTGCTGCAGGCCGCATCCCAGGGCACGGTGCCGGTGTCCGTGGCCCATTCGCACGCGATCGACGTGGTGTTCAGCGAGGTGGCGGGCCTGGTCCTGCTGCTCACCCTGCCGATCGTGTTGCGCGGCCTGGCGAACCTGGACGCCCTGGTGATGCGCATGGGCCTGGAGGGCGTGGTCGCGGGGCCGGCAGTCCCGACGAAGCCGGCGGAGCAGGCGAGTGCTGTTCTCCCTGCGAACACCGCCTTCACCCTGCCCGGCCCCGAGGCCTGGACCTGGATCTTCGCGGGGCTGGGGGCCGTGGCCTGCCTGGCGATCGGCTGGCCGCTGTACGCGGTGATCGACGGGCTCGACCCCGTCTACGCCATGCTGGTGGCCGCCGGACAGGCCGTGGCCCTGTTGTGCTGCGCCCGCCTGCCCGCCCTGGTTCCCGTGCTGAGCACGGTGACGGCCCTGGCCCTGGCCTGGCTGAGCGCTGACCAGCAGGGCGCGCCGTGGCCCTGGCCGGTCTTCGCCCTCATCGTCCAGTCCCTGCTGCTGGTGCTGGTGGGTCTGCGCGGTCGCTGGTGGCGCGCCACGCTGACCTGGGCCGTGCCCCTGCTGGGCACTGCCGTGCTCGTCCGGACCCTCGACTGGACCACGGGCGCCCAGATCAACCTCATCGTCGCGGTCTCGGTCACGGCGGCGGCCAATGCGATCGGCCTGGCCGTGCGCACCTGGCTGAACGGGCGGGAGAAACTGCGCGCCGAACGCGAGGCCGCGGCCCGCACCAGCGCCGAACGCGAGGAGCTGGCCGAACGCAATCGCATCGCCCGCGAGCTCCACGACGTGGTGGCCCACAGCATGTCGGTCATCGGGGTGCAGGCCACCACCGCGCCCTACCGGCTGCCGGGGCTCGAGGAGCCGGTCCGCCGCGAGTTCGCCTCGATCGCGGAATCCGCCAGGACCGCGCTGACCGAGATGCGCGGGCTGCTGACCATCCTGCGGGCGGGAGAGGCCCCCACCGCACCCCAGCCCACCCTGGGCGATGTGCCGGAACTGGTCGAGGCGACGCGGCGCTCCGGAGTGGACATCACACTGCACGGGCCGGGCGGCGAGGCCGCGCGGGCGCTGCCGGCCGCGACCTCGCTGACGGCCTACCGGATCGTGCAGGAGGGGCTGAGCAATGCGGTGCGGCACTCTCCGGGCGCGGCCATCACCGTGACCGTCTCCTGCGGCGAGCTCCTGACGATTGATGTGGTCAACGGTCCGGCGGCGCCCCTGGCCGAATCCGTGCCGGCGCCGGGCGCGGGCCTGGGCCTGCGCGGCATCCGGGAGCGGGTGACGGCCCTGGGCGGGCTGATGCACGCCGAGCCGGATGCCGCAGGAGGTTTTGCCCTGCACGCGGAACTGCCGGTGTGAGTGGGGCACGGCCCACTCCGTGGGGAACCGATGGTTTTTCGGTTACTTTGCAGTTGACCGAATAATATGCGGTGGACAGCCGCTGTGACTACATCGGTACCGCCACCGGGTCCGAGTGAGCGGAATGTGACGCAGAACCCAGGCGCCACCGCACTAGACTGGCCCGCGGTCCACATCCCAACCGATCGATCCCACCGAGGTCCCGCATGCCCACAGACACATCCACCCCCGTCACGACCTCGGGCCCGGTGAAGAAACGCAGATTCGCCTTCCCCCACACCTACGCGATCATCTTCGGGATGATCTTCCTGATCGGCCTGGCGACCTACCTCATCCCCTCGGGCTCCTTAGACCGCGCCGAGCAGGACGGGCGCGAGGTCGTGCTGGCCGGCACCTACCACGGCACTGAGAAGACGCCACTGTCCTTCTTCGACTTCTTCACCTCGGTGCCCACCGGCCTGGCCGAGGCCGCGGACATCATCTTCTACATCTTCCTCCTCGGCGGGGCCTTCGGGGTCATCCGTGCCACCGGCGCAATCGACGCCGGCATCAACGCCCTGGTCAAACTGCTGCACGGCCACGGCGCGATCCTGCTGCCGCTGCTCATGGTGGTGTTCTCCGTCCTGGGCTTCACCACCGGCATGGCCGAGGAGACGATCATCTTCGCGCCGATCGGCGTCGGCATCGCGCTGGCCCTGGGTTATGACGCACTGGTGGGCGCCGCCGTCATCTGCCTGGGTGCCGCCGCCGGGTTCACCGGCGGCATGATGAACCCGTTCACGGTGGGCGTGGCCCAGGGCATCGCGCAGCTGCCGCTGTTCTCCGGGATGGGCTTCCGCGCGATCGTCTACGTGTTCATCCTGGCAGCCGGCATCTGGTGGGTCATGCGCTACGCCTCCCGGGTCAAGGCCGACCCGACGAAGTCCCTGCTCTACGGCAAGGTGGGTGCCCCCGAGGTCGGTGCTACGGCCGCGGCCACAGCAGACACCGAGGCCGAGGACGCCGCACCCGGGCTGGACTGGCGCCGTTCCCTGGTGCTCATCATCTTCGTCGCCGGGATCGTGACGAACATGTACGGCATCCTCAAACACGGCTGGTTCCTCAATGAGATGGCCGCGATGTTCGTCCTCATCGCCATCGTCACGGGCCTGATCGGCCGGCTGGGCGTCAACGGGCTGTTCTCGAACATGGTCTCCGGGATGCAGGACGTGGCCTTCGGTGCGCTCATCGTGGGCTTCGCCAGGGCGATCCTGGTGGTGCTGGAGCAGGCGAATGTACTCGACACCGTCATCAACGCGGTCGCCACCTGGATCGGGGACTCCCCCAACTTCCTCGTCGTCATCCTCATGTTCCTGTTCCAGTCGGTGCTCAACCTGGTCATCCCTTCGGGTTCGGGCATGGCAGCGACGACCATGCCGATCATGGTGCCGCTGTCCGATGTGCTGGGCATCGACCGACAGCTGACCGTGCTGGCCTATCAGTACGGAGACGCGATCGCCAACTCGATCATGCCCACCTCGGCCTCGGTCATGGGCCTGCTGGCCGTATGCCGGATCCCGTACGAGACCTGGTGCAGATTCCTGTGGCCGCTCATCGTGTTCTGGTCCCTCATCGCCATCGTGGCGCTGATCCTCGGGTCCCTGGTGGGCGTCGGTTTCTGAGCGGCGACGGGGTTGCGCACGGTGCGCAACCGCGGGAACCGGGACCACTCCGGGGTGACACATATGCTCACACTGCGCAATTAGTGTGAGACTTAGCGCGCATTCATCGGGTTTATCGCGCATTGACGCGCGCCTCGAGCCTATAGTTCTTCGCAGACTGCGCATTTCGCGCATGTGTAAGAACCCTTGACTTGAAGAGGAGCCTCCATGGACGTGCAGTTGCTGATTGCACTGGTGCTCGGCATCGCCACGATCGTGATCCTTGTCCTGCGCACCCGGCTGGACGCATTCGTCGCCTTGCTGATCGCAGCCATCGTCACCGGCGTGGTGGCCGGACAGCCCGTCGTCGAGCTGATCAAATCGATCACCTCCGGCTTCGGATCCACTCTGGCCAGCACCGGCATCGTGATCGGCCTGGGCGTGGGCATCGGCAAGATCCTCGAGGTCTCCGGCGGTGCGGATGCTCTGGCCCGTGCCTTCCTCAAGGCCTTCGGCAAGGGCCGTGAGCCCTGGGCCATGGGCACCGTGGGCTCCCTGGTGTCGATCCCGGTGTTCTGCGACTCCGGCTTCGTCATCATGAACCCGCTGGCCCGCTCCATCGCCAGGGTCAAGCGCGGCGGCTACGTCACCCTGGCACTGGCGCTGGGCTGTGGCATGACGCTGACCCACCACATGGTCCCACCGACCCCCGGCCCGCTGGCCGTGGCCGGCCTACTGGGCACCGACTTGGGCGCGCTCATCCTGACCGGCCTCATTTTCACCGTCATCATGCTGCCGGTAGTCGTGGCCTATGCGAAGTTCATCGGCCCCAAGCTCGAACCGCGCCTGAACAAGGAGGTCGCACTCGACGTCTACGGCGAGGACTACGCAGATGTCATTGCCTCCGGTACCACTGCCGCAGCTGCGGGCTCGGCCAAGGCCTCGGGCTCAGTGGCCACGCAGACCCGCCAGGGCAGCGGCGATGCCACGGCCGAGGTCGTCACCTACGATCCCGAGCAATTCCTGGGCAAGACGCCGGCCGGCAAGAAGCCCCACAAGACCAATGCATGGCTGGGCGCACTGCCGCTGTTCGTGCCCCTGCTGCTCATCGTCGTCAACACCGTCACCGCCGCGATTGACAAGTCCCAACAGAACGCCCTATCCGGCGACGACTACACGCCCAGCGCCTGGGTCCAGCCCTTCACGTTCCTGGGCGACCCGGTGGTCGCGCTCATCATCGGCATGATCCTGGCCGTCTACGTCCTGCTGCCCCGCTGGACGCCGCGCACCAAGGTCCATGGCTGGCTGTCCGAGGGCGCCGCGAGCGCGGGACTGATCCTGCTCATCACCGGAGCAGGCGGCGGTCTGGGCCAGGTACTGCGCGATTCCGGGGTCGGCGATGCGCTGGCCCAGGCCGTCGCTGCCACCCCACTGCCGGCCTTCCTGGTGCCCTTCATCATCGCCACCGTCGTGCGTGTGGCACAGGGTTCCGGCACCGTCGCGATGATCACCGCGGCCTCCGTCACCGCCCCGCTGGTCGGCACCCTGGGCGTCTCCCCGCTGATCGCCGCGATGGCGTGCGTGTGCGGTTCGATGGTCTTCAGCTACTTCAACGACTCCTATTTCTGGGTCGTCACCCGCTTCACCGGCCTGGACGGGGTCGACGCAATGAAGGGCTGGTCCGGTATCACGACGTGCGTCTGGGCTGCCTCGATCCCGCTGCTCATCGTGGCAAATCTGCTGGTTGGTTGAGCATGGCCGACGTCCTCATCGCCGCAGACGACCTGACCGGGGCCAATGCCGCAGCCGTCGGCCTGCGCCGGCTGGGAGCCGTGACCCTGCACGCCACGGTGGACCCGGAGCAGATCGCCGAGTTCGCCGCCAACTACCGGGTGGTCTCCGTAACCACCGACTCCCGCCACATGCCGGCGATCGCGGCAGCCGCAGCGACCTCGGCCGTAGTGGAGGCCGGTTGGCCCGCCCGCCTGCTGTCTTCGCGCTGCGATTCGACCCTGCGCGGCAATCTGGGCGCCGAGGCCGCCGCCGTCCTGGCGAGCGCGCGTCGGCTGCTCGACGAGCACGGCTCGGACACCCCGGTGGTCGGCCTGTGCATGCCGGCCTTCCCCGGTGCCGACAGGCAGACCATCCACGGCTTGCAGACCATGGGCGGGGTGCCCCTGGAGGACACCGAGCTGGCCCACGACGTCCGCTCCCCCATCACCGATTCCTCCGTGGACACGGCGCTGCGTTCCGGCGCGGCCGAAGTTCTGGGTCATGAACCGCGCATCGTCCACGTCGACGTTGACGATATCGACGCCGGACCCGAGGCCCTGGCCCAGCGCCTGCGCGATCTGCTCACACCGGGTGCCCTACCCGATTTCATCGTCGCCGATGCGCGGACAGACGCGGACCTGCTGGCCGTGGCGCGCGCTGCCGTGGCGGCCGCTCCCGAGGCCCTGTTCGTCGGCGTCGACCCCGGACCGGGCACCCGGGCGCTGGCCCAGGCGCTGGGACTGCTGCGGACCTCGGGCACGGTACTGGCGGTTTCGGGTTCGGCCACCGACCTCACCCGCGCCCAGTTGGCCAGACTGGCCGAGCACCGCTCGACTGCGGTGCGCCGACCCGTCTACCTGCCCGGCAGGCCGGCCCGGGACCCACGGATCGATGTGGCGGCCACTGCAGCGGCCGTGCTCGAGGCATGGCGGGAACGCCCCGAGGTGCTGCTGCTGGCCACCGTGCTCGACGAATCCGATCTGCTCGACATGAACACCCGCGCCTCCGACGCCCTGACCGAGGCCCTGGGCGCGGTGACCGCGCAGGTGTTGGCCGAGGTCCAGGGCGCCCTGGGCCTCTACACCACCGGCGGGGACGTCACCACCGCAGTGCTCGGCGCGATCGACGGCGCCGGAATCGCCGTGGACTTCGAGGTCCTGCCGCTGGCCACTGCCGGGCGGATCGTGGGTGGACCCCACGCCGGCCTGCCGATCGTCACCAAGGGAGGGCTGGTGGGCGACGAGTCCGCCGCGGGCATGTGCATCGACGCCCTCTATTCTTTGAACACACACCGATGAAGGGACACACCGTGACAGCACCCATCCTCGCCCTGACCCCCGGAGATCCGAACGGCATCGGCCCGGAGATCACCGCCCAGGTCCTCAGCGAATACGCCGAGGACGACTCGCAGCACGGCATCGCCGTCGCCGATGCCACCGCGATGCGCAGGGCCGTGGCGGCCCTGGGCCTGGACGTCGAGGTCCGCACCGTAGACTCCTGGGACGTGCCCAAGGCCGGCGCGGGCGTCATCGACGTCTTCGACATCGGTGTGCTCGGCGATGATCTGCCCGAATGGGGCACCGTGGACGCGCGCGCCGGCCGGGCAGCAGTGACCGCGATCGAGGTCGCCACCCAGGCCGCGATGGACCAGCGGGTGGCCGGCATCGTGACGGGGCCGATCAACAAGGAGGCCATCTGGGCCGCCGGCTCCGAACACCTGGGGCACACGGAGATGCTGGGCGCCCTGACCGGGGTGACCAAGCAGGACACGATGTTCGTCGTGGAACGGTCATTGAAGCCGGGCCACCATGCGCACATCTTCTTCGCCACCCGCCACATGTCGCTGCGCAATGCCCTGAACAGCATCGATGTGGACAATCAGGCCGATTCGATCCGCCGGGCCCACCGCGCCCTGCAGGTCTACGGGATCGATCAGCCGCGCCTGGCCACCGCCGCGATCAACCCCCACGGCGGGGAGAACGGTCACTTCGGCGATGAGGAGATCGAGATCCTGCGCCCGGCCGTCGAACGGGTGAACGCCGAGGGCCTGCAGGTCGCCGGTCCCATCCCATCGGACTCCGTGTTCCACCAGGCGCTGCAGGGCCGCTACGACGGTGTGCTCTCGCAGTACCACGATCAGGGCCACATCGCGGCGAAGACCTTCGACTTCGACGGCACGATCAGCGTCACGGTGGGCCTGCCGATCCTGCGCACCAGCGTGGACCACGGCACGGCCTTCGACATCGCCGGCCAGGGAATCGCCGATGCCGGCACCATGCGCTCGGCCTACCGGGCCGCGCTGGACTACGCGCCCTTCGCCGATCGGATCCGCGCGGAGTACCTGCCCAGGTGACGTCCGCCCCGCGCACCACCCATCAGGGCACCAGGCTGCGCAGGCAGGACCTGGTGCGCCTGGTGGGTGCCGGCACCACACGCGTGGACCGGCTGGCCCAGGTCCTGCACGTCTCCGAATCCACGATCCGGCGGGATCTGGCCGCCCTGGCCGCATCCGGCGATCTGGCCCGGACCTACGGCGGGGCGATCACCGCCGTGCCCTTCACCGAACGTTCCCTGGCGGAGCGGGTGGCGACGAATACCGAGTCGAAGAACGGAATCGGTCGCGTGGCGGCGGGCCTGATCCATCAGGGGGCGACGGTCTTCGTAGACGCGGGGTCCACCACCCTGGCGCTGATCGATGCGCTGACCGAACAGGCGGATCTGCACGACGGCGCCCCCACGGGAATCACCGTGGTCACCCGTGGGCTGGAGACCGCATTGCTGCTGAGCACCATCCCCCAGGTCACCGTCGAGGTCATCGGCGGGACCCTGACCACCGGGTCCCACGGCACCGTCGGGCCACTGGCGATCGACGGGCTCTCGCGTTTCAGGTTCGATCTGTGCTTCCTGGGCTGCGACGGGGTCGATGCGCAGGCGGGGCTGGGCGAACCCACCCTGGACGAGGCCTATGTCAAGGAGTATGTGGCGCGCAGGTCGGGCCGCTCCGTGGTGCTGGCCGACCGCTCGAAGTTCCGCTCCGAGGGCATCCCCGCCTGGGCCCATCTGCCCGCGGGGTGGACCCTGATAACGGACTGCCCCGATGACGACCCCGCCACCGCTCCCTTCGAAGCGGTGGGGGTGGACGTCATCGGGGCAGGCTGAGCCGCTCCGAGCCGGGCGATCAGGGCAGGAAGATGCCGTTGCCCGGGCCCAGGGGCAGGTCCGCGAAGAACCAGATGGCCAGCAGGATCAGCCAGACGATCCAGAACACGATCGTGAACGGCAGCATGCGCGCCATCAGGGTGCCCAGGCCGGCGCTGGGCTCATAGCGGCGCAGCATGCCCAGCAGGACCACCATGTAGGGGTTCATGGGCGTCATCACCTGGGTCGCGGAGTCGCCCACGCGGAAGGCCGCCTGGGTGAAGGCCGGCTCGTAGCCGATCAGCGCGAACAGGGGCACGAACACCGCGGCCATGATCGACCACATGGACGAGCCAGACGTGATGAACAGGTTGAGCACGCTGGCCAGCAGGATGAAGCCCACGATGGCGGCGAAGCCGGTCAGGTGAATGCTCTCGAGGAAGTTCGCGCCGGTCACGGCGATCCAGGCACCGATGCCCGACCAGTTGAACAGGGCGATGAACTGGCCCAGGATGAAGGCCAGGATCAGGAAGCCCAGCATCTCCTTGATGGATTCGCCCATCATCTTCGTCGCATCGTTGATATTGCGGATCTTCCCGACGGTCCAGCCGTAAACCAGGCCGGGCACGATGAAGAACAGGAAGACCAGGAAGACGATCGAATCCAGCAGCGGGGACTTCGGCAGGAAGCCGCCGCCCTCATTGCGCCACGGGGAGTTCGGGATGAGAACAGCCCACAGCACGACCGCAGCGACGACCACGGTGACCAGGCCGGCGTAAAACAGCCCCTTCTTCTCCTTGGGCTCCAGCTTGGCGTTCATGGTCTCAGCGTCGTCTTCGGTGCTGACATTGCCATCGGGGTCCATCTCATCGCGGCTCACGCCCAGGCGCACGATGCGTGGTTCGATGATCTTGTCGATCAGCAGACCGGCCAGCAGACCCAGGATGATCGAGGCGACTATGTTGAAGAACCAGTTCGACACGGGGTTGACCGGGGCGAAGTCGGTACCCGGCAGGGTGCCCATGACCGAGGTGGTGATGCCGGCGAACAGGGCGTCCAGGCTGGTCGGCACGAAGTTCGTGGAGTAACCGGCACCGGCCGCGGCGAAGCCGCCCAGCAGACCGGCCACCGGGTGGCGCCCTGCGGCCTTGAACACCAGGGCCGCCAGCGGCGGGATGACGATGTTCGAGGTGTCGGCCATGATCGAGGAGAACACGCCGACGATGCCCACGACGTAGGGCAGCAGCCAGCGCGGGGCAGCGCCGAACATCGAACGCATCAGGGCGGCCAACATGCCCGAGTGCAGGGCGATGCCGATCGCCAGCAGGATCGGCAGCACCGTCTTCAGGGGCGGGAAGCCCACATAGTTCTCGCCGATGTTCTGCGTCAGCCAGGACAGGCCCTCACCGGTCAGCAGGCCCTTGATGACGGTGGGCTTGTCGGTGCCGGGCACCGTGACCTCGACATTGCCCATGGCCATGAAGGTGGTGACCAGAGCAGTAACCGCGAACAGGATGAGGAACAGCATGAACGGTTCGGGCAGTTTATTGCCCACGCGTTCGATCCAGTTGAGGATCTTGTCCGACTTGGGTGCCTTGGGCGGCTTCGGTGATTTGGGCACGGCTGTGCTCATGGCGTCTTCCTTGTCTTCGGGGCGTTGTGTCAGCGTCCCGCATATACGGCGGGCGATGATCAAGGGATCCTGGAAGCCACCCGGCTCACAGGGAGCCTCATAGATCACACAGTGTTCGGGCCAACATTACACAAGGTTTCTCCAGCTACGAAAGTTCCCATAACACAGTTCTATATACCAGTGGCGCAGGCCACTCAGGCGGGGCGGGCAGCAGCCGTGACCTGCTCCAATGAGTCCATGATGAAGGTGATGTCCGTGCGTTCGGGGAACATGTCCAGCACTCCCCTGCTGCC
Source organism: Brevibacterium sp. 50QC2O2 (assembly GCF_024580675.1). NCBI lineage: Bacteria > Bacillati > Actinomycetota > Actinomycetes > Micrococcales > Brevibacteriaceae > Brevibacterium > Brevibacterium sp. 50QC2O2. The sequence goes on along the minus strand of NZ_JANIJZ010000005.1, from coordinate 15,455 downwards.
GAAATCCGTATAGGGATCCTGAAACAACCTTGAACCGGCCATCGAACCATTCTCCGTGAGCTCATCGATGACCAATTCAACGAAGTCGATCTGATCGCGACTGTAACCGCCCCCGCTGAGGAACCGAGCAAACAGGGCAACGGCCTCGGATCGGTCGAGGCCCACGAGGGACCGGATGAACAGGCCCAGCCCACCGGACTCGGTCTGGGCCCGCTCCAGCGCGGATTCGTCCCCACCGGCGGCGATCAGCAGCCTTTCCAATTCGCCGATGTCCGAATCAGTGATCTGCCGACCGCGCTGCAGCTTGCGCAGGGCCAGGTTGTCCGCGTGCTCGCGCAGATAGGACCGAGCCTTCTGCTTGAACCGTTCGAAGTCCACACCCGGAGTCATCCCGGCGACCTCGATTTCGACCGGAGCGATCACCTCGTCGGCGAAATCGGTGTAGACGGGGCTGCGCCGGCTTCGGTCGGCAAGCCGGGCCAGGGACCGCAGGCGGATACGCACCGCTTCCAGCTGCTCGACCGTCACGTCGACCCACCAGGAATCATCCACGAGGTCTTCCAATAACGGCGCCTGAGCTGCGACCACGGGGATATTCGTCTTGCCCAGCAGGTCCTGGGCCACCTGCTGCACCCCGGCGCGCAGTCGCTCGAGGGCCTTGGGATCGCCGCCATCATCGTCCAGGACGACCAGCTGCCCGTTGAGGATCAACAGGTCGAAGCGCTTGGCCTGTTCCTGCTCCCCGCCGTCTTCGGTGCTGCGTATGGAGCTGGGCAACCCACCCAGTTCGGCCACCTGGTCCATATCGTGCGGATTCGCGGCGTCCAGGCCATCCCATGCGCTGCGTTCGGCGAACCGCTCCACCGTCCGCAGGTGGGGACGGATGAGCAGATTGTCGCGGTTCATCCCGCCCACATAGGAGCACAGCAGATCCCGCAGACCGGAGCCGAGGCCATTGCCGGGTCCCAGCGCGACCGCCAGCGCCACCCGCGCGTCGAAGATCCGGTGGCTCAGGGATTTCTGCACCGGCGCCGAGGCCTCCGGCGGGTTCTGACCGAAGTACTCCAAGTTGCCGCAGAAGTCGAAGATCAGGAAGTCCGTCTTATCCTGGCCGGGCCCGTACAGATCGGGGCGCAGGCGGGTGCCGCGGCCCACCATCTGCCAGAACTTTGTCTTGGAGTGAACCTCCTTGAAGAACACCAGGTTCACCAGTTCGGGCACGTCGATGCCGGTGTCGAGCATGTCCACGCTGATGGCCACATGCGGAGCATGATCCGGGTCTTTGAAATCGTCGATGAGCGACCCCGCATAGGGCGTGTTGTGGGTGATGACAGCTGCGAAGGCTCCGTGGTATTCGGGGTAGACGGCGTTGAACCGCCTCAGGATGAAGTCGGCGTGCTTCTGGTTCTTCGCGAAGATAATCGTCTTGCCCAGCCGGTCGCCGCCGGCCACCTTGTGCCCATCGCGCATGAGCTGGGCCAGCACCAGGTCTACGGTCTCCGTATTGAACAGCCACCTGTTGATATCACCCTGGCGAACCTGGTCCGGGGCATCGGCATCGGACTCCCAGCCGCCCCAGTCCAGGGCGTCCCAGCGTTCGCGCTCCTCAGGCGTCAGCCGATCGTATTCGAGGCCCTCGTGCAGGATCTTCGTGCCGGTGGCAATCCCCCGGTAGGGCACCAGGAAGCCGTCGGCGATCGCCTGGGGCAGATCGTAGGCGTCAGTGGGGACGTCTGGTTCCAGATTGAACAACCGGTAGGTGCTGCGGTCGATCTGGTCGACGGGGGTGGCGGTCAAGCCCACGCGCAGGCCGTCGAAGTAGCGCAGCAGGTGGCCGTACTTCGCATAGACGGAACGGTGGGCCTCGTCGATGATGACCAGGTCGAAGGCCCCTGGGCCGAACCGCTCGGTCAGCCCCAACATGGTGGGGTAAGTGGAGACGTAGACGCGGCCGGTCTCCTCCTTGTCCTCAACCAGGTTGACCGTCGTGACCTGTGGCAGGTGGGCCTTGAAAGCGCCGACGGCCTGTTTGACCAGTTCGCGGCGGTCGGCCAAGAACAGCGCGCGCTTGACCCAGCCGGCCTTCATCAGCTGGTCGACCAGGGCCACAGCCGTCCGCGTCTTGCCGGTGCCGGTGGCCATAACCAGCAGCGCCCCGCGCTGCCAGTCGTCGAATGCCCGGTCGACCGAGCGGATCGCGCGGGTCTGGTAGGGACGATCGGCACCGGCGATTTCACCGTTGATCGCAGCCTGAGCCAGGAGCTTGCGGGTGGTGCGCCGGGCGATGAGGAGTTCGAGTTCTTCGGCCGTGTAGTAACCGGCGACCGTGCGCGGCGGATAGCCCCGGCCGGTGTCCCCGGCTGTGGGGCGGGCCCAGTTGTCGAACAACCAGATCTCGAAGCCGTTGGTGTAGAAAATGGCCGGGCGCGTACCGAATCGGTCTTCTAGGGCATTGGCGTAGAGCACGGCCTGCGTCTGACCCTTGTCGGAGCTGTACTGAGTGGCCTTGGCCTCGACCACCGCCAGGGGCTTGCCACCGGCACCCCACAGGACGTAGTCGACCCGGCCCGTGCCGGACTTGTTGGGCATGCCCGTGACCGGGTATTCACGGACCTGCGGGGCATCCGGGTCCCAGCCAGCGGCGCGTAGATCCGCGTCGATCAGATCCGCGCGGGTCCGGGCCTCGTCGTAGTCGTGGACGTCGGCCGAGGTCTTGGCCGCTTGGGCCGCATCGACCTGGGCCCGGTATTCGGCCAGCTGGCTCTCCAGGGCGGATATCCGGTCCTGGCTCTCAGCCAGCTGTTCCCGGCTTTCGGTCAGCTGGGCGTCCAGGTCGTCCAGACTGGACTGGTGCGCGGCCTCGTCGTCTTTGATCTTGGCGGCCAGGGCCTGCAGTTGACCGGGGCTCAGCGGGCCCGATTTACTGGCACGCGCCTGGTCGAAAGCCTGCCCGGTGGGCACTGCGTCCGGCACCGAGGAGAAGCGGTAGGCGGCCCAGATGACCACGTGGAACAGTTCTTCGACGATCCGCCGGGAGGCGTCGGGACGGATGGGGCGGTCCCCGTGCACCGCGGTGTTACCGGTCCGGCGGATCAGGGTCAGTTTGTTGACGATGGTGGTGCCGGCCAGATTGCGGAAGTCAGGGGCGTTGATCCGCGCGGCCAGGTCCGGGTTGTACGGTTCGGGCAGCGAGCGCAGGTGATAGAGCAGCGCGACCAGGCTTTCGGCCCCGCGGCGGGCGTAGATGCAAGCGGTCCGGGGATCGGCCGCGATGTAGTACTCCGCGCGCCGGCAGTCCGCGAAGACCTGCGGCCATTCCTCTTTGATGAAGGCGAAGTTGCTCACCTGCTCATCGTATAAGAGGGGATGGACACAGGGCCCGGTACACTTCTGTGCAACTGTCCTGGTTCCCCGAAGAAGTGACACATGGCCGACAAAACAGATTCTGCTGATGAAACACCCTATGAGCCGGGTTGGTTCCTTGGTGTTACTGCGCAGGTGCTTGCCACTGTCCTCATTGGCCTTGCAACCTCTGGGCTCTTCGCTTTCCACGGATGGTGGAAACTGGGAGCCGGCCTCGGACTCCTGGCGGCAGTTCTCTGGCTGGTCCGGTGCATGAGAGCATCTCACCAATCAGATCGATCGCACAAGAGCAGAATCGCCCAGCTCGAAGCCGAACTGAAGCAGGCACGAACGGCCGCGCAGACGGCTGGGAATGAAGCCGCGAAAGAGCATAGGTCCGCGGTCGCGAACGCGGTGGGGTCCATGTTCTGGAGGCTTCAGGACATCGTCAAGGATCCACAAGAAGATCCCGATGGCAAGATCATCGTCAGGGAGACTCTCGAGGCCCTGGCAAAGTTGATGGGAGGAAAAGATCCCCGAACGATTCTGTACAAGCCCGTATTCATAGACGACGATGGTGATCCCGACAGCGGGAAACCCGGCGCTACAACCCGGGGTTACGGCCCACCGAGCAAGCTGCAGAGCTTCGACTATCGCGGCAGGACCAGCGACCCGCCCCGACGGGAATTCCTACGTGAGGACGACCCGGACCACGGGATGATCAGCGTCTTCGACACCGGCAAACCACAGAAGGTTCGCGACACGTCTGAGCCCAAGTACAGGATCGTGCTGAAGGACAAGCAGTACAAGACGTTCATCAACGTCAGAACGGATATGGGCGATGTCCCCTACGGTGTGTTGTCCGTGGACTCATGCGAAGCCAACAGCCTGGACGAGGGCCATGAGAACCTCATGCAGGTCTTCGGCAGGCTGCTGGCCGTTGGGATCTACCGTCAAGAACAAGTCGAGGACAAGCGCTCCGACAAGCCGCTCTTGGACGTACGTGCTCGCCTCAAACCGGGGGACCTATGACGGACTACATCTACCCGGTGTCCGTGCTGTCTACTACAATTGGACACCAAAGAGACGAGGTGATCACCATGCCGGTAACCGCTCACGACGTTGCTCAGTACGTCCTCCAGAAGACCGGACGCATCCAAGCGATCAAGCTGCAGAAGCTGTGCTATCTGGCTGATGGCTGGCATCTCACCTGGCTTAACGACCCGCTCTTCCCCAACACGATCAAGGCCTGGAAATACGGCCCTGTGATCACTGATCTGTATAGATTCCACAAGGGTGAGATCTACATCGACTCGTGGGATTTTGGCGAAGCAGACGCCGGGAAGTTGAACGATAACCAGAAGTTGATCATCGATGCGGTGATTGAAAAGAACCAGTACAAGGACGGGTTCGATCTGGTCCGTGAGACCCACACACATCAGATTTGGAAAGACAAGTTCGAAAATGCACCCGACAACCTCCGGGGGCACCAAGAACTGACTGTCGAAGACATCAGGAAACAGTTCGACGTGCTCGATCAGGAGCTCATCGAGCAGTCCTGAGGAGCACAGTACGGTTTACTCCCTCGTGCGCGCGTCTATCCAAGAGATCAGATCCTCGATCACCTCGGCGCGGTTCGTCTCGTTGAGGATTTCGTGTCGGGCGCCGGGGTAGATCCGCAGTTCCACGTCCTGCACCCCTCGGGCACGATAGGCGGTGGCCAAGCGCTCCAGGCCATCGCCTCGGCTCAGGGGATCGTCGGAACCCGCAGTGATGAGGATCGGAACCTCGGCGGCCAGGCCCCGCCGCGGTCGGCCCAACAGCCGCAGGGTGTCCAACGGGCCCAGCAGCTTAGGCGTCTTTGCGTCGAAGCACAGCGGATCGGCCGCGAAGGCCCGGTCCGTGGCAGGGTCCCGGCTGAGCCATTCGAAACCCGAGGCCGGGGTGCCGTCGGCACGGGTCCCGGCCCACTGCGCATTGAGTTCGCCGGATTCCATGTGCCGCAGGGTCCGGTAGGCGGTGCCGGAGAGCGCCAGCGAATCCCATACGCGCGGCGTCCGGTTCAGAATGCGCTGGGCCATCAGAGATCCCCAGGAGTGGGCGAACATGATTACCGGCAGGCCCGGATGCGCACGGCGGGCAATGCCGGTCAGCTGACAGCTCGCGTCCTCGGCTGCCAGGAGCCCGCCGGCACCGGGACGGCCCAAACGTGCGGGGTCCTGCGCGTATTGCCCCAGGCCTGTGGCCCCGTGGCCGCGATGATCATCGGCATAGACCGTGTAGCCGGCCGCGTTCAGAGCCTGGGCGAAGGCATCATAGCGCAGGGCGTGCTCGCCAATCCCATGGGAGATCTGCACGATGCCCCGGGGCTCGTGCGCGGGCCAGCGGTAGGCATGGATCGTGACACCGTGACGGTCTGCATAGGTGAAGGATTCCGGCTTCATGTGGCCAGAGTACAAGCCATGAAAGCGCCCAGTCGGTATGCCCCGGTACATGTACCGTGGAACCCTGATCCCCTCACCTAGACCGAGGACGCGGCACGGCGGGCGGCCAGGGGATCCCTAACGGCTGAGACTCACGGGCGCCAGTGTGCGCACCAGGGGCGAATGCGAGCAGGTCTGGTACCAGGTCGAGCAGGGCCTACGTCTGGACGCGTATTCGGCCGGCTGCATCCGCAAGCTACCAACTACACCCGGACCTGGTTCGAACCGGTCGCCATCATCACGCTGACCGTGCCGCCGGATCCCGAGTTCCCCACTATCGCCCCGTCCGGCCCCAGGGCAAAGCTGTCCCGCAACATGCTGACGAACATCGTAGCGGCGATGCGGTTGCCTGCAGGGTACCTGTACTAGACGCCTGCGAGCACTACGTCGGCTCCTCCGATACAGCAGGTTCGAGCACAGCTGCACCACAATGACGGGTACGCCTGGACTGTGCAGCTGCGTGACACAGGTGGCGAGACGGCCAAGGCGTTCATGCGGCAGATTCCTGCTGCCGCAGAGGAATCCAGGGTGCGGAAAGAATGTTCTCAACTGGTTGTTCATAGAAATATCGATATGAGGAACCGTGGTTCGCAAGAACTTCTCGCACGCTTCGCCTTCGATCCGGTCGGTATGCCTACTGGCGACCACAAGCACAGGGCGTTCACGGTGCAATAACCACTTGACACCTAACACGATTCCTATTTATCTATTCATAGAGTGCGGTCACTCAGAGATTAGGAGTAGATGTGCTCTAAGCCTCCTCGTTAATTTTCAAGCGTAACTGGCTAACTCCGAATGTTATCACTAATATAGTTAAAACGTTCGCAAACCACCCGAGCCCCAGAGCTGTTGGAATAAAAGATAATGATACTGTTAAGAGACCCCAAGCAACCTCAGCCGCAGTCGCTTGAGACTTGCCCAATATCGCACGCTCCGATGATTCTTTCGCGAATTCAGATTCACTCGACAAATATATGCGGTGTAAACCAAACGAACATGTGGACCCGACAGCTGTCAATACCACTAATTGCCAGTACGGATCCACGCCCCAAGCGCCGACATTTACACCAAAATACTGCGGAACAAGCAGCATGAGCACACATAATACGACAAGCGCTACTCGCCATAACAAAAGCCGTCGGCGCGACGCTTTAGCGCACTTTAAAATAACTCGGTCGCCCAGTGATCCGGTGCCGAGCGGGTGCCCGAACGACACAAACAACACCATGGCCGCAAAGAGAGCAAAGCCTACCGGTGACGCTCCTGATTCAATTCCGCCAAACTTGTACTCGAAAATAATGGTCAGCGATAGAATAAGTATGACTCGACTCCGAGTTATCCACTTTAGAAATGAAACATCGATGCGCTTAGATGGGGAGTACCCGAAATCTTCTAATGAATCCCTGTTCCTCAAATCTATCTCTCCGAGAACCCAGCCGCAGACGAACACGAAAACAGTGACGGCAGTACCAGCGAAAGTAGGTCGTTCAACAGGGTCCCCTTCGGGATGAATTCCGGACGTCCTAAACATCCACTCCTCCACGCCAGCAAGAGCTAAATTTACCAATTCCGCCAAGACGTACGTTAAAACCATCATTACAGCGATAATTAGTAGTCCGATTTTTCCTCGTTGAGTTATCGCAGAACCACCAAAATATGCGGAAACCAGAATGAGTGGACAAATTTGCACCAGAAATTCGCCTGTATCAAACTTCTCTCCTTCCCCCTCGGGTCCACAATACCAACACTGGAGACATACAAAATTGGTTGAAGTGGCAATCAGGCTGGAAGCTACTCGAAGAAATCTTCGTCGATTTCTACTACTTCGTAGGTGTTTGCGACCTGGACGCCCACCTTGTACTTGATCATCAGGTCGGTCAGTCGGGCACCGTTGATCAAGACGATGTGGGTGGACACCATGCGGGCGTATTCTCGGGCCCCACTAGTGAAGTCGCTGGTCGTAATGAACACACCACTATCAGCGGACCTACCCGTCAGCGCACCCACGAAAGCCTGAATCGTCTCACGCCCCACATTGTTCCCCGTCGCATAACGCTTGGCCTGGACATAGATCTGGTCCAGGCCCAGTGGATCCTGGTCGATGACACCGTCCACTCCGCCATCACCGGTTCCACCGATCCGGCGACCTCTCTGCTCCGCTCCGCCATAGCCCATGGCCAGGAGCAGTTTGACGACGGCCTCTTCGAAGAAAGTGGGATCGGATTCCTGTAAGCGCGTTAGAAGAGCTTCCGCAACGTCGGCTTCAATCCTGGCAATACCGGACTGAATTTCTTCTTCCGGAGACGCCGAAGTCATCGGCACCACGATTGCTCCCGCGGTTGGCACCACGTTTCCGGGAGACAGCGTTTCCAGCGGAGCTGCCGACTTCTTGGCCGTGCGTTCCGAGGGGATGTACTCGTGGAGCGCGGAGTGAGAGTGCACGGGTTCAGATTCTGCCAACCAGGCATCGAACTGCTTCTCCGTAACGCCCTGCGGGAACGCCGCCAGCAGTTGCCGGCCACCCTCGGCTATTTGATACCGACCCCGGGAAGGACGGACTACTGCACCAACCCGCGTCAAGAACGACAGTGCCCAGCCGATCCTGTTCCAATACCGCGTCTGGCCCGAACTAATCACCTCAGCCCGTTGTTCCGCCGTAAGCCCGGTCAGATCAGCCACCAACGTGTATATTGCACCGTTCTTCCTGACTTCGCCGTCCTCTAGAACCCGCAGCGCAGGTACGACGAATCCCTCCCACACTGGCATCTCGCTAGCGCGGGAGGACAAAGAGTCGAGAGTCATAGTTCTCCTTTGAAGGCTCGGGACTGGAGGGAGGCAAAGAGGGTGTCGTCCTGTTGCAGTAACTCAATAAAGCGACCCCTTCTATGCTCAATCGCAATCGATATATTGGAGAATTTCACTTGTTCATCCATCGAAGGAACAGGAACGGGCATAGCTTTAATAATCGACATATTCAACCCGCTCATGATCGACCCTTTAGTCTGGCGAAGCAAATGTCGCCTGGAATCAGGATGCCACAGAAAAACCGCCCTCAGAAATTCTGGGACCACAGAAGTTAGGTCAACAGTAATGGCGCAAATATGCTTAGTATTTATTGAGGTCGGAATCCCCTCTGGAACCACTACACATCTACCGGTCGTTCCCATGATACTGACGAGCACGTCTCCAGGATAAACTGTGTACCGTTTCAGCTCGCTATACTTGTCTTGTGTTATATATCGCTCTTTACCTGGCAGGAATCTATTTCCCACAACGTTGTCGAGTCCAAGAACAGAAATCCCTGACGATACAAATTCATCATGCAGCAGCTGACTTCCAAAAGGACCAGTTCGTATATCACTTTTCTGATTTACGATCTCTGCAACAGTAGCATTTGCCGGCATATGTCCGAACATGTCGTGGAAGATGGATTGGGTGAGGGAGTCCAGGTGGGCCAGGGCGGCTCGGCGCTTCTGGCAGATCGCATCGGCCTTGTCCAGGATACTGGCGATCCGCTTCTGCTCAGACAAGCTTGGAAGCGGAATTTCAAGGTTATCGAGGTCAGAGTTTCTTAAATTATTAATGTTTGCGCCTGCCGCGATGCTTGATATCTTATTTCGATATTTAGGAGTCTTAAAGTAATGAAAGAAATAGCGGGGATTCACGCCAGCCTTTGGCCTCAATACTTTGAGGAACGCTCCGAAAGATGCTTCCACTGGATGGACAACGGCCGCTGCTTTTCCTACTATTTCTCGACTTCCGCTCGACGTCGCGATAACAACATCGTTTGGGCGAAGCATCTGACGTTCATGCACCAGTCTTTGAGTAACATACACAAGGCCTGAATCTGTGACCAGCTCTTCTTGAATATTTCCAGCCCGGAGCACCGCAACAAGACCATCGCCAGGTTTCTCCACAGATTGACCTTTTTTGAATGTCACACCGCGGATTTGTTCGGAGACATCGCCGATATGGGAAACCTTGCTCATTTGAGCATCTCCTTCAGTTGCGCCAGGTCCGCTTCGATCTCCTTGTTCAACGCCTCAACGTCAGCGATGATATCCAGCGGCTCCCGGTACTCGACCTCTTCGTAGACGATTTCCTTATACCGATTGATCGACAGATCGTAGTCCTGGCCGGCAATTTCCGCCTTCGGAACCACGAACGAACGTTCCGTGCGCGCTCTGGTGCGCTCGGCCTCGGCTGCGGCCTGATCATCGCCATGCAGAGCCCGCCAGCGCTCCACCACCTGTGGCAGGTCGTTCGCATCCACAGGATTGCGCTTATCGTCCAAGCTGAATCCATCGGCCTGCACATCGTAGAACCACACGTCGTCCGTGCCGCCGGCATCGGTCCGGGTGAAGAACAGGATCGCGGTGGACACCCCCGCATAGGGCTTGAACACACCACTGGGCAGTTTCACCACCGCATCCAGTTTGTGGTCCTCGACCAGCATTGTGCGCAGTGTCTTATGCACCTTGCTCGACCCGAACAGCACTCCATCCGGCACAATCACCGCAGCCCGGCCACCGGGTTTCAACAGTTTCAGGAACAGAGCCAGGAACAGCAGTTCCGTCTTCTTCGTCTTCACTGTCCGCAGCAGATCAGCACTGGTCTGCTCATAATCCAGCGACCCTGCGAAGGGCGGATTCGCCAGGATCAGGCTGTAGCGGTCCCGGTCCCCGGAAGCGTCTTCGGACAGCGAATCGCGGTAGCGAATATCGGGCCTGTCCACCCCGTGCAGCAACATGTTCATCGAACCGATGCGCAGCATGGTCGAATCGAAGTCGAAGCCATGGAACATATCCCGGTGGAAGTGTTCCCGGTCCCGCTTATTGCGCAGGGCCTCGGGGTGGTTCGCACGGATGTACTCGCTGGCCTCCATTAGGAAGCCCGCTGTGCCGCAGGCAGGATCGCAGATCGTGTCCTGCGCGGTGGGCTCCATCATGTCGACCATCGTGCTGATGATGTGCCGCGGGGTCCTGAACTGCCCGTTGACACCGGCACTGGCGATCTTGGACAGTAGGTATTCATATAGATCGCCATTCGTATCCCGGTTGTCCAGGTCGATCTCGTCCAGCATGTCCACGACCTTGGACAGCAGAGCCGGACTGGGAATGGTGAACCGTGCACCTGACAAGTGTTCGGCGTAGGTCGATTCCTCATCATCGGTCACCGCCACTGTGGTGTGTTCGCCCAGCCCGCGCAGGAACGGGAAGATATCATCGCGTACCACGGTGAACATATCGTCTGCGTCCACGTTCTTGAAGTTCGACCACCGCAGGTGTGCATCACCGGGACCGAATACGGGGTTGGCGACCTCTCCGGTGAACTGCGCGGCGGCCTCCGCCGCTTGCTGCTTCATGTCCAGCCGGCGAATGAACAGCAGATAGGTGATCTGTTCGATCACCTCCAGCGGATTGGAAATACCGCCCGACCAGAAGGCGTCCCAGACGCGGTCGATCTTGCTCTTCAAAGTGCCTGTGATCATGTGCCCAGTCTATTCAAGGAGACGGACACAAATGGCCCTACCGTTTGCTCAGGGACGCAAACCCTTGAGGAACACGTCCACCAGCCAGGCCTGGTGTTCGGCGATGGCCGGCGCCGCAACGTCCGGCAGCGGACGGGTGATCGAGGCGATCCCCATCTGGAACTTCGCGGCCGTCAGGTCCGGCGCCACCAGGCCGGCCTCCCGAGCCCGGTCCAACACGCCCTGCACGGCCTCCATCGAATGCGAGCGCTGCGCCTCGATGCTGGCCGGGATGTGGTCGTCGCGGACGAACTGCGCCGCGAACACCGAGGTCAGGGCCCCCGGCCGCAATCGCGCGACCGCATGGACGAAGTCCCGCCAGCCGGTCTGCGGGTCCCGGTCCAGCGCGGCCAGAGCCCGTGCGACTATCCCCCGGAGCACTTCCGACATATCCCCGAGCACCGCCCGGATCAGCGCATCGCGGGTCGGGAAGTTGCGGTAGAGCGTCGCGATCCCCACCCCCGCGGCCTCGGCGACGGCGGACAGCGGCACATCGGCGCCGTGCGCGGCCAGCTGGGCGTGCGCCGCCCTGATGATCGCATCGTGATTGGCCTTCGCATCCGCTCGCATCGTCTCCCCGTCCTCCGCTTCCCCGGGCCGCCTCCAGCACAGCCCTGCATCCGTCCAATTCTCAGGTCCACGGGCTTGAAACCCTAATGTGGAGGACTATACTCCATTTATGTGGAGGGTATTCCTCCACTCAAGCCGATGCGGCCACCCGGCCGGAACCTCGGCAAGGGAACCGGCGAAGGCCGGAAGCACAAGAGGAGGCACCATGTCCGAACTCGCCTACACCGTCACCATCGACGGGGAGAACTGGAGCGAATCCCAGCTGCGTCGCGTCGAATACGATCGCACCCTGCACGTCCTGCACGAACTCAAGGCGCTGGGCGTACAGCTCAAGGACGGCGACCGGGAGCTGTCCCATCTGGACCTCAACTGGCTCGACCCCGAACGGGCCGAGCAGATCTCCCTGGAGGCACGCAGCGACCTGGGCGAAGACGGATTCCTGGAGGTCTACAAGGACGTTCTGGCCGATTCCGAGGCCCGCTGGCGCGGCTGGGCTGCAGACTACGACCCCTCGAATCTGCACACCGCGGAGATCGTCATCGAAGCCACCGGCGTGGAATTCCAGGAGACCATGGCGATCATCGGCGGCGCGGCATCGCAGTACGACGCCCTGGCGACCAACCCGGAGCACTTCATCATCATCGGCGATATCGAATCGGGCCAGCGCGGTGCGGAGACCTTCGGCATGTTCGGCGGCCCCGTCTATATGCACGGCGTCGCCCACGACACGGTCCCGGACTACCTGGCGGACAAGCGCGACGAGTCCTACCCGGTAGCAGTGTTCGGCGAAATGGCGTTCAAGAGCGACGATACGAACTTCCATGTGGGCGCCCTGCACCAGTTCCGCCCGAGTGATAACCGGGTCGAGGTGAAGTCGATCTTCATCGCCCCCGGTTCCTCCCCGCGCGCCATCGCCGACGGCCACAAACTCCACTTCGCCCTCGAGGTCGTCAACTCCATGAAGATCGCCTATGCCAAGAGGCAGGCCGATGCGGCAGAAGAGGCCGCACTGATGGACCCGGAGGCCGGCACCGGCGCGGCAACGGGCACGGTGGACGGAACCTGGAACGTCGAGGCCCGCGGCCGGCAGGGCGTGATCACCCTGCACACCGACGGCTCAACCCTGACAGGCGGGGTCGATGTCGTGGGCATCAATGCCGAAATCCAGGACGGCAGGGTCAACGGCGCGAACTTCACCGGCGCGATCGAGGCCGATGGTCCCGTCGGACACGTCAAGGCCAAGCTGGCGGGCACCGTGGACGGCGATGCGCTGAGCGGCACCCTCAAGGTGGGCATCGTCAAGACCAAACTGACCGGCACGCGCGCTTGATACATCCAGGGAAAGGACCGAACGATGACCACCGGAAACGCCATTCAGGACGCCATCGCCACCTGAGCGAAAGTCTCCGGCACGGCCACCACGCCCACAGATACCGTGGACGATGCCGGCATCGACGCGTGAGAGCTCGAGGCCTCCCGCAGGGCCCTGAACGCACTGTTCGCGGCGAGCCCGGAACACTACGGAATGCCGGGCGACGGCACCCCAGGGGTCATCGAGACGATGGGCGGACTGCCCACGCAAAGCCGCCATGCCTTCACAATCCCCGAAACCGTCCCGGACTTCGTCTCCGATCTCATCGATTCCTCCTAGCGAATGTCGGGGTTGTAACACTCGTGCAGTGGATTTCTCTCACCGCCATCGCGTGCAGGCACGACCCCTGTCAAATTGCTCCCGATGACGTGAGTGTTGCACGAGACGTGGAGCTGGCTGGGCTTCTACCCCATGGCGCTTCTGCGTTCCACTACTCACAGTGTTGTATTCGATGCCGAACCGCATCACGGCACTGGGCAACGGTTAAGGTATGGACGCTGGCACTTTCTCGCAGGTCTGAGCGTCTCCAACTGCGAGCAATAGTAGGCTTCATACCATGGACGATGAAAAGGCGGAGAGTCCTGAGGAGTCCGACATGCCCGAGGAGGCAGAGGGCGGCGAGAAAGACGAAAGGAACCAGGAATCTTCGTCGGATACAACAAGCGAGACGCTTAGAAAATCCCTTCAGAACCGACGATCGAAGACCTCAGATGTGCTGCAGGACGAGTTGGCTCCAAACGACCAGGAGGAGCTCCGGAAGTTCGTCGAGAAGATCCGCCCTTCAATCGTCAACCCGCTTGCCAACTACAAGATCCCGAAATTCGCCCTACCCCAGAGGCCACAGATCGGGATCTCACCCGAAGTGATCAAGAGGTTCACGGGTGCGCTCGGTGTCTACGACCAGATCGCGAAGTCTGCCTTCTCTGCCGCCCAGACACAAAGCGCTTGGACCAAGAACTTGGCCATCATCAACAGTGATGCCATCAGGCGATTCAGCGCCACACAGCTCCAAGCACAGTCAATCATTGAGCAACTCGCGAAAAACGTTGACCTCGGTGCGATCAGCCATTATACGAAACTCGCGGAACAGTTCCGCGTACAGCAGGCGTCTTGGTTCAAGAACATCATCCCGAACCTCGACACGCTGAAGGCGGCCTTCTGGCCACCGAACCTTCGGGATATCGAGGGCCTCGACCTTGACGGCGTGGAGGCTGTGGTCATGCTCGACGGCATCGGTCTCTACAACGTTCCTCGTCAGAGCATTGCGACTGCGCTCATCCGTGCCGACAGCGCGCAGAAGCGACGGGAAACACTGGGTCGAAGATGGAAGGCGATCTCATCTGACTGCCGTGAGGCACTGGAGTCTTGCGAATCAGAGGCTCTCGCCACCTACGTATCGACTGCGATTGCCGCTCTCGACGCCCTTGACGCTGGGCACAGTCGCGCGGCCCAAGCTCTCGTTGGCTCACTCACGGATGCTCTCTTGATCGATTATCTCGGGGACAAACGCTATCTCTACACGCCCAATAAGAAAACACCGAATTCGGACGCTTACAAGAAATTCGGAATCCGAAAATTCATTGCCCTTGCTCCCATGTGGCAAGCCTACCAGCAGTTCTGGGCGAAGAATGGTGACACCGTGCCGTCAACTTTTAACCGCAACGCGACGGCACACACGATCAGTGGCCGGCAGTTCAATCGACGTAACACTGTGCAGGGCCTGCTCTTCGTCTGCGGGCTCATCACTTTCCTGGAGGAGTTGCTGCAACGCCGTCAGGGGTAGGTATTGCCTTGGCGCACTGACTCCATATGCCGCAGCGATTTCCTGTTCCAGATGCATCGGCTCTCGAGCGGGCTCAGACGGCGATAAAGAGAAACTCATTCTCTAAGTCGTCTTCAACATGGGATTGGGGGGCAGGCACTTCAAGATTCTCAACCGCGGCAACGGCGAATCCGCCAATCCTCGCTCACTATTTCCAGCCAAACGGCTTCGTAACGTGTTGTATGACATTCGAGATGAGGGATGTACAACTAGCCTCGATTTTTCACGGGTTGGGGTTTGTGCTTGATCGCGGCGTCGTTGTCTCATGTTGTAGGTGATTGTACTGTTCGGGTGTGATGTGCCTGCGCGTGTCGCCGCGGTGGTCGGGCCGTTCCA
>NZ_JANIJZ010000049.1:0-1106 GCF_024580675.1 Brevibacterium sp. 50QC2O2 | reverse complement strand
AGTGAAGTCTACCGGCCTGTACCCGCACCCGCACATCGACACTTCCCCCATCCCGGCCATCACCCAAGCCGGTGGCGTGCTCCTGACCGACACGATCGATCAGACCGGCCTGGGACGCTACCTCTCAAACGCTCTGGCGTCGTGGCGCAAGCCATTTGCGATCCATGATCCTGGCAAGATCCTGTTGGACCTGGCACTGTCGTTGGCATTGGGCGGTGACTGCCTCTCCGACGCTGGAATCGTGCGCAGCGAACCCGGCATCTACGGGTCAGTCGCGTCGACTCCGACCGTCTCCCGACTCATCGGCTGGCTGGCCGAGGACGCCGGGGCAGCGGTCACCGCGATACGCCACGCCCGCCAGCAGGCCCGCACCCACGCCTGGTCTGTTGCCGGCACGCGTGCTCCCGACCATGGCGCCAGTGCCGACGATCCGTTGATCATCGATCTGGACGCCTCGATCGTGATCGCGCACAGTGAGAAGGAACAGGCCGCCGGGACGTTCAAGCGCACCTTCGGCCACCACCCGCTGCTCGCGTTCGCCGACCACGGTCCAGCCGGTACCGGCGAGTTGTTGGCCGCGGCCCTGCGCAAAGGCAACGCCGGATCGAACACCGTCACAGACCATATCGCCATCACGCGCGCTGCCCTGGCCCAACTCCCCGGCCGGCGGGCGCGTCCGGGGAAGAAGGTCCTCATCCGCACCGATACCGCCGGTGGCACGCACGGCTTCCTCGACTGGCTCACCGGACGCAGGCTCTCGTACTCCGTCGGCTTCAGCCTGCCGATCGACTTTCCCGACATTTACCACCAGATCCCGGAAACGGAGTGGCAGGACGCGTACACGTCCGACGGTGGTATCCGGGATGGTGCCGGCGTCGTCGAGCTCACCGGGCTGCTCGACCTGACCGGGTGGCCTGCCGGGATGCGTGTCATCGCCAGGCGTGAGCGCCCGCATCCGGGAGCGCAGTTGCGCTTTGACGACGTGGACGGGTATCGGATCACTGCGTTCGCGACCAACAGCAGGCGCGGGCAGCTCGCCGATCTGGAAGTCCGGCACCGGCGCCGCGGGCGGTGTGAGGATCGGATCCGCAATGCCAAGGACACCG
>NZ_JANIJZ010000048.1:0-1190 GCF_024580675.1 Brevibacterium sp. 50QC2O2 | reverse complement strand
GAGGTCGCGCGGTTGCAGGCCCGGATCGAGCAATTGGAGGGTTCGAACGAGGCCTTGGGAAAAGCTATCGGGCTCTTGCATCGGCTGAGCGGTCAAGAGCCCGATACTGCCACGACGACCGACTCGCAGGATTCATCGCAGCCGAAAACCGACTCGTGACCGAGCTGACGGGACTCCTGGGGTCGCAGCGCCGGGCGCTGGCCATGGCCGGTGTGGCACGGTCGACGTGGCAGTATCGGCAATCGCCGCGGTCACCGGTTCCCGATCCTGTGCATCAGGCGGATCGGGCGTATGAGTCGCGGATCGCGGCCGGGGACCGGGACCGGATTGAGGAGTTGATCAAGCTGGCCTGGGCCCGGGGCGAGTCGGTGGACTTCGCGTACGCGACGGCATGGGACCGGGGCGTGATGTTGGCGTCGCGCCGGACGTGGTGGCGCATCGCCGCGCAGATCGAGGACCAGGTGCTACGGCCGAGGGCCCCGCGGAGGAAGGGCAAGTCGCAGCGCAGGGATGCTCCGACGGTGATTGCCACCGCGCCCGGGCAGGTGTGGTCGTGGGATATCACCGACGTGTACTCGCCGTGGAAGGGTCGTGTGTACAAGGCGTACACGATCATCGATATCTTCTCCCGCGAGATCGTGGGCTATCGCGTCGAGGACTGGGAATCCGACCGGTTGGCCGTCGAGATGTTCGCTACGGCGATCGCCGCGCGCGGTGCGCCGCGCATCGTGCACGCAGACAATGGTGCGGCCATGACGTCGACGCGTCTGCGTGACCTGCTGGCCGGTCACGGGGTCGAGACGATGTACAACAGGCCGTATGTATCCAATGACAATCCGTTTTCCGAATCGGCGTTCAAGACGATGAAGTACCGGCCGGGCTACCCGCGGATCTTCGAGACTCTTCAGGACGCGCGGGAGTACATCGACGACTACGTCGTCTGGTACAACACCGAACACAAGCACTCCGGTATCGCCTTGTTCTCCCCGTCTGAGATCGCAGACGGCGTATGGGAAGAGAAGTGGACGATCCGCGATCGGGCACTTCAGGACTATTACGAACAACATCCCGAACGATTCCGGTGCCGGCCCGTGACACCGTCACCAGCCGACACCGTCGGAATCAACCACAGGGCCAGGAAAATCGCCTAGCAGGAACCAACATGACTCCGCACAGCTTGACAACGAGCG
>NZ_JANIJZ010000047.1:0-1315 GCF_024580675.1 Brevibacterium sp. 50QC2O2 | reverse complement strand
GGCGGTTTCAGGGTGCTAGTGCAACACCACTGATAAGTTCATCCAGTCTCTCACGAGGCGTACGGAACTCAAGCGTCCGCCGCGGACGATCATTCAGGAGGTCCTGCATCTGCAGGACCTCCTGATCGGTCACCCGATTGAAATTCGTGCCCTTGGGATAGAAATCCCGGATCAACCCATTGAGATTCTCATTCGAACCCCGCTGCCACGGCGAATGAGGATCGCAGAAGAACAGGCGACACCCGGTGGCAACAGTGAAATCAGCGTGCTGGGCCATCTCCTGACCCTGATCCCATGTGATCGTCTGCCGCAACGCCTCCGGCAGTCCCTCGATAAGACCACGCATCACATCAATCACCGTCGCAGACTCCCGACTACCCGGGAGCCTGCCAATCAACGCGAACCGGGTCTGCCGCTCCACCAGAGTCACCAACCCAGAGGAGTCCGGCCCGACAACCAGATCACCCTCCCAATGCCCCGGCACCGCCCGATCGGCTACCTCAGCCGGACGATCCGACAAACGGGCCCCTGCCAACCACGGACGACTACTCCGCCGCGGCAGCTTCGACTGCGGAACCCGGCCCGTGCGCCCCGACCGCAACGCCTTGACCACACTCAACTCGTGGCGCAGCGACCCCTTGCCCTGCACATACAGGGCCTGGTAGATCGTCTCGTGGGACACCCACACCTCCGGGCAATCGGGGAACTCCACCCTCAACCTACCCGCGACCTGCTGCGGAGAATACCGCGCGTTGAGCCGCTCGACGACCAGATGCCGGATGAGAGGGTCGTCGAGCTTGCCGCCACGGGCCGCATGACGGTACCGCATCGTCGCGTAGTGGCCCATCATCGCATGGTAGAGCCTGGCGGGCCCCTGCGTGTGCCACCGTGGTTGTCCCGGGCGGTCCACACTGTGCCGGCGGACCTCCCGGGAGACCGTCGACGGGCTCACACCGAGGTGTCGGGCGATCTTGCGCAATGACCACGGCACCTCGGCGTTCAACGCCGTTTCGATGAACGTCCGCTCGGCCAGTGTCAACCGATGATAGGACCGACCCGCAGCCGGCTGAGGGTCGGTCAGGTCGACTCTCTGGACCCCTCCGGTACGTCCGGTCGTTGTTGTCATACCCGCTAGTCTGGCCCATTTCCCGACGGTTGAACGGCTCATGGACCGGGCCTTCGCGATCCGGGCGACAGGAATTCCCCGAACGATCTCGTTAAGCACCTCGGACCATTCCTGGTTCGAGTAGTTCACTGCGATGTATGGCATACGCCCCTCCTGGGAAGGGTGTTGCACTAGCACCTTGAGACCGCC
>NZ_JANIJZ010000046.1:0-1373 GCF_024580675.1 Brevibacterium sp. 50QC2O2 | reverse complement strand
TCTTGTGTGGGCTTGTAGTCACGGGTCATGAGTCCACGTGACCATGGGTATGGTCATGATGTGGTGAGACATGGTGGTCATGATGTTGTGAGACATCTGTGGTCACGATGTCCCGAGACTTCACAGCCGTCTCTCCCGGTCTCCAGCTGCATGAACCGGCCAGTGGATGCAGTGTGCGCGCACCGAGTGGGAATCATCCTTAGTAAAGCTCCCGCGCCCGCTCCGCAATCGCCTGCTTCACCTCATTCAGCGCCCAGTCCAGGCCGCTGTGCTTGCTCACCCGGATGACCAGCCTGCCGGCCTTCTGCAGGGCCAGATAGCGGCGGATGTCGTACTCGAACTGCTCGTCGTCCCAGAAATGGTGCCCGCCCTCGTATTCGATCGCCACCTTGATCCCCGGATAGCTCATGTCCGGATGGACCATGCCCAGCCCGGGTACGTCGACCGCATGGCCGACCAGCGGTTCGGGCAGCCCAGCGGCGATGATGTCCAGGCGCGACCGGGTCTCCCGCGGTGAACCGACGCCCTCGTGTGCGCGCTTCAAAGCCCGTAGCAGTCGGCGCCGCCCGCGGAACCCGGCGGTCTGCGCGACGAAGTCCGCGAGCTCTTCCTTCGAACAGGCCCTGGGTCCGTTCCATGGGCCCAGCAGTGCGTCGAGGACGTAGACCAGGGCCTCCTCGGCGAGGCGCCCGGCGAGTTCCAGGACCAGGTACGCGAGGCTCTGCACCGTGACGCCGGCCGTGAGCTCCCCCTGCGCGCGGTGCCGCTGGCTGCGCAGGGCGACGACGCCGCGGCGCTTGATGATGCTCGCGCCGGCCGGCCGCGTGACTTCGAGGTCTACGGGCGGGCAGGGTAGGGGGAATCCCAGCAGATACGCGGCCGAGGTCCCGCCGGCTAGGGCGTCTGGGAACAGCAGTTGCAGGGCGGCAACGCGCTCGCGGATGCGCAACCAGCTGGAATCCCCGGGTCCGTAGGCGGGGCACAGCACTGACTCGCGGATGTCCTCGCGAGCCCAGATCCCGGGGATGACCAGCCGCAAGCCCCCGGTTCCGTCGCGGGGCTGCCGACCGGTCAGGGCGCGGACATCGGAGGCAAGCAGAAGCGTTGGCAAACTCATGTATTTGTAATCATTAAACATTTAGTGAGTGTAAATGATGTTGAATAGCTTTAATAGGCTAATTCACACTCGTCATGCCTACGCTTCATCGACTGGCCGGTTCATGCAGATTCTTGGAGAAGAAATCCACTGTGAAGTCTCGGGACATCGTGACCACAGATGTCTCACAACATCATGACCACCATGTCTCACCACATCATGACCATACCCATGGTCACGTGGACTCATGACCCGTGACTACAAGCCCACACAAGAC
>NZ_JANIJZ010000045.1:0-1404 GCF_024580675.1 Brevibacterium sp. 50QC2O2 | reverse complement strand
TGTGAAGTCTCGGGACATCGTGACCACAGATGTCTCACAACATCATGACCACCATGTCTCACCACATCATGACCATACCCATGGTCACGTGGACTCATGACCCGTGACTACAAGCCCACACAAGACCCGAACATCCGCCTGAAAGTCGCACAATTCCCCGACCCCGCCCCACACGGCGCGATCGGGGAATTCTGCACCCGCTACGGCGTCTCCCGATCCTGGTTCAAAAAAATCAGAACACGCGCGAAAACCCGCGGCATCAACGCCACCATCGAACCCGCCTCACGCGCACCGAAAACCCGACCGGGCACAACCGACCAAACCACCATCGACCTGCTCCTGGCCAAACGCGAACACCTGAAAAAAGAAGGCTGGGACCACGGACCCCTGGCCGTCCTCGACCGATTGCAACGCGAAGGCATCACCGGCCTGCCCTCACGCGCGACCGTCGCCCGAATCTTCACCCGCTCCGGCGTCATCACACCAGCCCCGAAGAAACGCCCCAGAGCCTCCTACCACCGATTCGTCTGGCCCCGCTTCAACGACCTCTGGCAAATCGACGGGATGGACCACACACTGGCCGACGGCACCCACGCCTGCATCATCGTCATCATCGACGACTGCACCCGCATGATCCTGGCCTCCCACGTCGCCGAAGGCGAAACCTCCGAAGCAGCCCTGACCACGGTCAAAACCGCCATCGACCGCTACGGGACACCCCAACGCTTCCTCTCCGACAACGGCACCGCGTTCAACGTCTCCCGCCGCGGACGCATCGGACAACTCACCACATTCCTGCAATCCCTGGGAGTGACGTGCATGACCGGCAAACCCGGCCACCCCACCACCCAGGGGAAGAACGAACGCTCCCACCAGACCCTGCAGAAATACCTCGCCGCCCGACCAACGGCCAAAGCCCTCTTCACACTCCAGGAACACGTCGACGCGTTCGATGCCGAATACAACCACCACCGCGGACACCAGGGCCTGGCAGGACTCACCCCGGCCGAACGGCACGCCGAAGTCCCCACCGCCGACCCTCCCACACCACCGGAACCCATGGACGCCGACGACTGGATCCAGCTGAGAAAAGTCATCCCGAAAACGGCAGCGATCCTCATCGACCGCGTCCGCTACCGGATCGGCAAGGACCACATCGGCACAACGGTCATCATCATGCACAACCTCCGCCACGTCCACGTCTACGACGAGGCGGGAACGCAGATCCTGTCATTCATCAAACCCACCGACCCGCAGACCCACTACGTTGGAAACGGACGCCCCAGAGGATTCCTCAACGATCCGAAATACACGCATCGACCCGAGATGGACACGAAGTCATGAGACATCAATGGACACACCTGGTTGAGACATCACGTGGCCCCGATGTCCTGAGACATGACA
>NZ_JANIJZ010000044.1:0-1441 GCF_024580675.1 Brevibacterium sp. 50QC2O2 | reverse complement strand
GGCTCTTCCGGATTGAGGGTGTAGAGAATTATCCGACAGGGGTAGGTGTGTCGTAGGGGGTGTGAAGAAGGCCCCGCGGTGAGAATGGGAATTGTCTAGAAACCGATTCCTCACCACAAGGCCTTCGATGCTCAAGCCTACCTTCACGACTCCTGATCTCACGACTTTCACGGGACTCGACGGTCTCGGCCTGCGCGCCGTCGGCCAGTACCTGACGCCGGACCGGGCGATCATTTCGTGTACTGTCGTTGAGCCGGACGACTGGTGCCACCGCTGTGGGTCTCCGGGGGCTCCACGGGACACGCTGGTGCGCAGGCTTGCTCACCAGCCGTTGGGCTGGCGGCCGACGGCTCTGCACGTGCGCGTCCGACGCTACAAATGCACAGAGTGCGGCCACGTCTGGCGGCAGGATACACGTGCAGCGGCCGAGCCGCGCGCCAAATTGTCGCGGACGGGGCTGCGGTGGGCGCTGGAAGGAATCGTGTGCCAGCACCTGACAGTCGCTCGTGTCGCTGACAGCCTGGCGGTGTCCTGGGATACTGCGAACGCCGCGGTGATCACTGAGGGACGGCGGGTGCTCATCGACAAACCCGACCGTTTCGACGGCGTGCAGGTCATCGGCGTCGACGAGCATGTGTGGCGGCATACGCGCAAGGGCGACAAGTACGTCACCGTCATCATCGACCTCACCCCGGTTCGGGACAAGACTGGGCCTGCGCGCCTGCTCGACATGGTTCAGGGCCGGTCCAAGGCCGTGTTCACGGCCTGGCTTCAGGCCAGGCCCCATAACTGGAGAGACGCCGTGGAGGTCGTGGCGATGGACGGGTTCACCGGGTTCAAGACCGCCGCCGAGACGGAGTTGCCCGACGCGATCGAGGTCATGGACCCTTTCCACGTCACCCAACTATGCGGGGATGCCTTGGACCGGAATCGGCAGCGTATCCAGCAGGAGACCACCGGGCACCGCGGCAGGTCTGGTGATCCGCTCTACGGGATCCGCCGGACCCTGCACACTGGGGAGGACCTGCTCACCGACAAGCAGCGGACCAGGCTCATGGTCGCGTTCACCGATGAGCGTCACGCCGAAGTGGAAGCGACCTGGGGCGTGTACCAGGACGTCGTGGCCGCGTACCGGCACACCGACCCAAGGGAGGGCAAGCGCATCATGGCCCAGCTCATCGACAACATCAGCCGAGGAGTGCCAAAAGCACTGCGCGAGGTCATCACGCTGGGACGCACGTTGAAACGCCGGGCCGGTGACATCCTGGCATACTTCGACCACCCAGGAACGTCCAACGGCCCCACGGAAGCCATCAACGGAAGACTCGAGCACCTCCGAGGCTCCGCCCTCGGCTTCCGGAACCTGACCAACTACGTTGCACGCAGCCTCCTGGAAGCAGGGGGATTCAGACCCCAACTACACTCCCAAATCGGATGAGCC
>NZ_JANIJZ010000043.1:0-1451 GCF_024580675.1 Brevibacterium sp. 50QC2O2 | reverse complement strand
AACGGAAGACTCGAGCACCTCCGAGGCTCCGCCCTCGGCTTCCGGAACCTGACCAACTACGTTGCACGCAGCCTCCTGGAAGCAGGGGGATTCAGACCCCAACTACACTCCCAAATCGGATGAGCCCGTTTTCACCCGGTCGGGGTCCAGGCCCTTGGTCCCGCGCGGGGTGATCGTGTCGACGACGCGCCCGTCGTCGGTGGCGGTGCCCTCCCAGTGGAAGTACGTGGCCAGGTCGCCGGGTGCCCTGGTCTGTCGGGACCCGACGATGAACCGCAGGCCCGCATCGTCGAGGTCCCTCAGGTTCTTGGATGAGAGCATGCCGGCGTCGGCGGCGATGACCATGTCGGCGATGCCGTGGCGGTCTTGGAACTGCTTGACGATCGGGATGATCGTGTGCGTTTCGGCTTTATTGCCTTCGTAGCAGCCGATCTCGAGTGGGAAGCCGGTCCGGTCGACGAGCAGGCCCACGACGATCTGCGGATCGACGCGGCGCTCTTTGGAGTAGCCGACCTTGCGCAGGTCGTCTTCCTTCTCCGCCTCGAAGTACAGGGTCGTGACGTCGTAGAGGCACAGCGTGACACCGCCCGTGGATTCCGCGTACGCGTAGCATTTCTCGGCGATCCGGTCCCGGTACTTCCGGTCGTGTGCCCGGGCAACAGAGTTGAGCAGCGTGTTGTAGTGCGGAGGGTTCGCGCCGATCTCGTTCAGGACGCGGATGCTGTCGCGCTTCGACGTCGGCTCGACCAGCCGCGCCAACACAAGCTGGAAGAACACATTGTCATCGACCACATTGAAGCCGAGCCGGTCGTACACGGTGCGGATGACGTCGATGAGAAGGCCCGAGCGCTTCGGGCCCAGCACCGCAGCCTGCCCTACCGACGCGGAGTCCACGGCGTCGAAATCGAGGACTCCCTGCTCAGGATGGAGGAATTCGCGGGCCTCGGCCATCTTCGCGGCCAGTTCGGCATCGGTATGAGCCGATCCGATGTGCTTGACGATCCGGTACTTCCCACCAGTCTTGTCCACGACCTGCACAACAGTGGCTCCGGATTTTGAAGGCACGCGGCGGACGAACGGGCTCATACCGGCCATTTTAGGCGACCCGTTAGTTACCCACGCCCCCCAAGCGTAGGCCTCTCACCAGCACAAACAATCTCGAAATCCCAGAAATCGCCCAACATTGTGGAAGTCAGGCGTGTCGAGCCACTCCCCCAGAACACCCCCCCCAAGCACTCCCCGAGGGATCCAGGCGGATGCGTCCACTGGGTGGTCCTCAACACCCACAAAAAGAAGAGAGCCCGCGTGCGAGCCCCACCCCCTACAGGGCGGCTCAAGCACACAGGCTCCCTCATATACAAAAAATTGCGGCGGTGACCTACTCTCCCACACACTCCCGCATGCAGTACCATCAGCGCAATCGGGCTTAGCTTCCGGGTTCGGAAAGGGAC
>NZ_JANIJZ010000042.1:0-1485 GCF_024580675.1 Brevibacterium sp. 50QC2O2 | reverse complement strand
TCCTGACCGACACGATCGATCAGACCGGCCTGGGACGCTACCTCTCAGACGCTCTGGCGTCGTGGCGCAAGCCATTTGCGATCCATGATCCTGGCAAGATCCTGTTGGACCTGGCACTGTCGTTGGCATTGGGCGGCGACTGCCTCTCCGACGCTGGAATCGTGCGCAGCGAACCCGGCATCTACGGGTCAGTCGCGTCGACTCCGACCGTCTCCCGACTCATCGGCTGGCTGGCTGAGGACACCGGGGCAGCGGTCACCGCGATCCGCCGTGCCCGCCAGAAGGCCCGCGCCCACGCCTGGCACAGCGCCGGCACGCATGCTCCTGACCACGATGCCAGCGCTGACCAGCCGTTGGTCATCGACTTAGACGCCTCGATCGTGATCGCGCACAGTGAGAAGGAACAGGCCGCCGGGACGTTCAAGCGCACCTTCGGTCACCACCCCTTGCTGGCGTTCGCCGACCACGGTCCAGCCGGTACCGGCGAGTTGTTGGCCGCGGCCCTGCGCAAGGGCAACGCCGGATCGAATACCGTGGCCGACCATATCTCGATCACCCGTGACGCCCTGGCCCAACTCCCCGGCGGGCGTGGGCGGCCGGGAAAGAAGGTCCTCATCCGCGCCGACACCGCAGGTGGCACGCACGGGTTCCTGGACTGGCTCACCGGACGCAGGCTCTCGTACTCCGTCGGATGGAGCCTGCCGACCGACTTCGGCGAGCTCTACCATCAGATACCGGAAGCGGAGTGGCAGGACGCGTACACGTCGGCCGGTGGTATCCGCGACGGTGCCGGAGTCGTCGAGCTCACCGGGCTGCTCGACCTGACCGGGTGGCCTGCCGGGATGCGCGTCATCGCCCGACGTGAGCGCCCGCATCCGGGAGCGCAGTTGCGGTTCGATGACGTGGACGGGTATCGGATCACTGCGTTCGCGACCAACAGCAGGCGCGGGCAGCTCGCCGATCTGGAAGTCCGGCACCGGCGCCGCGGGCGGTGTGAGGATCGGATCCGCAATGCCAAGGACACCGGCCTGCGCAACCTGCCGCTGCATGGGTTCGACCAGAACCAGATCTGGTTGGAAATCGTCGGCTTGGCCAGTGAGATCACCGCGTGGGCGGGCATGCTCGGACTTGCCGACACTCAAGCACGCCGGTGGGAGCCGAAAACCCTGCGCTACCGCGTCTACACAATCGCAGCGACCATCGCCAAGACAGCACGCCGCACCACTGTCCACTACAGTCACAGGCATCCCTGGGCGCTGCTCATCGTCACCGCGACCGAACGGATCCGCGCACTGCCCCGAGCACCCGATTGATGTCGATACTCACGACAACAGCGACAATGAAAGGCACTCCGGCCCATGGAACGGCCCGACCACCGCGGCGACACGCGCAGGCACATCACACCCGAACAGTACAATCACCTACAACATGAGACAACGACGCCGCGATCAAGCACAAACCCCAACCCGTGAAAAATCGAGGCTA
>NZ_JANIJZ010000041.1:0-1547 GCF_024580675.1 Brevibacterium sp. 50QC2O2 | reverse complement strand
CCCGTGGAACGGCCCGACCACCGCGGCGACACGCGCAGGCACGTCACACCCACACGCTAAAATCAGCTACCGAACGCGGCACCGAAGCCACGGCCACGAACCGACCCCACCCCATGAAAAATCGAGGTTAGCTCAATGACATAGTCGGGTCGGATGCCCATGAAGAACTTGTCGTAGGCTGCGTGATGAATTTTGCACAGTGCCAGCCCGTTCACCACAGAGGCGATTCCATGTTCATCACTGTCATCGATGATGTGCGCAGCATCCAGCAACTGCGGATGAGCCAAGGAACACACTGCACACATGTTGTTATAGGCATCCAGGACCTGCGATCGAAACACTGGTTGATGGAGGCGGCGCTTCGTCTGGGAAAGTAGGTACCGACGCGTTACTTCTTCATGGCCGGAGTATTCGTCTATATCGCCAGCTAGGTTGTCATCCGGCAAAGGAGCGAGAACAAAACGTTTCCTCTCTACTTCCTCGCCAATAACATACACTGGGGCAATAACATTGTATTTAGATGGTGACTTCGATATTTGCCAGAACCAAATAATAGGGAGATGCTGCCGCATTGCCACCCGCAGGCCGACGTTCTCAAATTGGTCCGGGTCATCACCTCGCCACGAGTACCGCGGGAGTCCGTCCTCGCCGATACTGTCCTCATAAGGATGCTCCCGACCTTTTTTGGGAAGATTCGTCTGGACGGTCAGTGCCGCATCAAATTTCGCCGGTTTACGGATTCCTTGCTGACCACGCAAGGAGAACGCCTCTCCGCGAAACTGAAAGTCGTCAATATGAGACACTTCGAGCGGGAAGCGACCGCCATCGGACGCCATATTTACCCACTCGATTGCCTCAGCACGTAGCCCAAGCGGTTCTGCCACACGGCCTCCTCAACTACACCTGACTGCATATTACCCGAATAGCTACGCTTGGGTGCCGCCCTGGTCTGTGCGTAGCTGATTTTGGACTGCTATAACAATTGGCACATCGGGGCCAGCCCAGGTCAACGACCTAAGTTCACGCACTGGAACCCAGTCCATTCGGTCATGATCGCTGCTGACAGGGTTTCCGGCAATCCCCTCAACCCAGTAGCAATCCAGGTCGATGATAAGTCCCTCATCATTCATCGTTGCCTGGCGGAAGACACGCTCTCCAATGACGACATGCTCTAACCCTAGCTCCTCCCGAAGTTCACGCGCCAAAGCAACTTCAGGCAACTCCCCGGGCTCAATCTTTCCACCCGGAAACTCCCACAATCCTCCCGCAGATTTTTCGGGTCTACGCCGACAGGCCAAAATCGAGTCTCCATTTCGGAAAACAGCCCCGACGACAGGTAGAGTCCTCAATTTTTCACCGCTCGCTCTTCTTTACGCTTTTCTTCCGCTGAATAGGATCCGCTGCACGCATCCCCGTCCACACTAGCCTCGATTTTTCACGGGTTGGGGTTTGTGCTTGATCGCGGCGTCGTTGTCTCATGTTGTAGGTGATTGTACTGTTCGGGTGTGATGTGCCTGCGCGTGTCGCCGCGGTGGTCGGGCCGTTCC
>NZ_JANIJZ010000040.1:0-1642 GCF_024580675.1 Brevibacterium sp. 50QC2O2 | reverse complement strand
ACACGAGATTACACGAGTCCCGTCCTACTCGGGAAAACAGTCAACCCCCGCCACACACATTTCGCCTACAGGACTCTCACCCACTCCGGTCAGCCATCCCAGACTGTTCGACTACACGCGCAACAAAGGGCTCCGACCATGTGGAATCGGACAACCACTCCCCACAACACCACGCACACAACCCCCACACGGTTCATACATGCACGCAGTTTAGGCTCCTCCGCTTTCGCTCGCCACTACTCACAGAATCATTATTATTTTCTCTTCCTACGGGTACTGAGATGTTTCACTTCCCCGCGTTCCCCCCACACACCCTATATATTCAGATGCGGGTACCAGACCATCACAGACTGGCGGGTTCCCCCATTCGGACACCCTCGGATCACCGCTCGTTTACCAACTCCCCGAGGCTTATCGCAGGTTACAACGTCCTTCATCGGCTCCTGATGCCAAGGCATCCACCATGCGCCCTTCACCACTCACCACAACACACACAGCAGAAGACCAACAAGCCTCCCACCCAGCGTCTGGTGGGGTGGATAACACAAGAAACACACACACCAACCACACCCCAGCCGGCCAACCCGAACCAACCCCCAACAAGGAGACCAACCCGGACACAGCCAACCCATCATGATTGGGCGACAAAATCACACACAGAAACACAGAACCAAGACACACACACCAGTGCGCATCTCATCCGATCTATGTTCTAGATGCTCACGTCCACTATTCACAAACCACACAACACCCACACACCCACCACCACCAAACACACGCTCAAGCATGACCAGCCCGGCAGGGGCGGCACCAGAACACACACCACCAAACAGTGGTCTGTTGTCCCAGAACCCCAACAGCATACTCAAACAATCAATCCCGCGATGTTCCACCCACGAGCAACCACCAGACACACACTCGGCGCCTACGATGGCCAACCACTTATTAGTTGATGCTCCTTAGAAAGGAGGTGATCCAGCCGCACCTTCCGGTACGGCTACCTTGTTACGACTTAGTCCCAATCACCAGTCCCACCTTCGACCACTCCCCCCGGACGAACCGGTTAGGCCATGGGCTTCGGGTGTTACCGACTTTCGTGACTTGACGGGCGGTGTGTACAAGGCCCGGGAACGTATTCACCGCAGCATTGCTGATCTGCGATTACTAGCGACTCCGACTTCACGTAGTCGAGTTGCAGACTACGATCCGAACTGAGACCGGCTTTCTGAGATTCGCTCCACCTCACGGCATCGCTTCCCTCTGTACCGGCCATTGTAGCATGCGTGAAGCCCAAGACATAAAGGGCATGATGATTTGACGTCATCCCCACCTTCCTCCGAGTTAACCCCGGCAGTCTCCTATGAGTTCCCACCATCACGTGCTGGCAACATAGAACGAGGGTTGCGCTCGTTGCGGGACTTAACCCAACATCTCACGACACGAGCTGACGACAACCATGCACCACCTGTACACCAACCCAAAAAGGGAAACCCCGTTTCCGAGGCGATCTGGCGCATGTCAAGCCTTGGTAAGGTTCTTCGCGTTGCATCGAATTAATCCGCATGCTCCGCCGCTTGTGCGGGCCCCCGTCAATTCCTTTGAGTTTTAGCCTTGCGGCCGTACTCCCCAGGCGGGGCACTTA